>JBOHKD010000155.1:0-4277 GCA_050728895.1 Aestuariivirga sp. | reverse complement strand
CATCAGAACCGTGTCCGAGGTCGAGGTATCACCATCGACGGTGGTGCAGTTGAAGCTCTTGGCAACGCTTTGCGACAAAAGTTTCTGCAGGATATGTTTCGGCAATGCCGCATCGGTGAAGATGAAGGCCAGCAGGGTCGCCATATCGGGTGCGATCATGCCCGAACCCTTGGCGATGCCATTGATGGTGACAGTCGTGCCGCCGATCTTCGCCGTGACGGTAGCTGCCTTGGGGAAAGTATCCGTTGTCATGATGGCGCGCGCCGCCGCCGGCCAATTCGCAGGGTCCGCCGATGCGGCAAGTCCTGCGAGAGCCCCGATGATCGGCGTTGGATCGAGCGGCTCGCCAATGACACCTGTGGAGGCCTGAAAGATTTCTGTGGCCGCGCATTTCAGGAGCTTGGCGGCGGCACCCGCCACGG
This sequence comes from Aestuariivirga sp., assembly GCA_050728895.1. GTDB lineage: Bacteria > Pseudomonadota > Alphaproteobacteria > Rhizobiales > Aestuariivirgaceae > Aestuariivirga. The sequence goes on along the minus strand of JBOHKD010000155.1, from coordinate 3,855 downwards.
CAGTTACCGTCTTGACCCCTGCCTTGCCGGTGAAGGCATTGGCATTGCCGGCATTGATCACCAGCGCGCGCGCCCTGCCGGAGGCCAGAGCCCCGGCACACCAATCGACCGGCGCCGAGCGGCATTTTGAGCGCGTGAAACAGCCCGCGACAGAGGTTCCGGGATCGAAGACCGCCAGCAGGACGTCGGGCCGGTTCTTGTAGCGGATGCCGGTTGCGGCTACGGCCAGTGCCACACCGTCAATGGGCGGCAGATCCGGAAACGCCGCCGGTGCCAAGGGCGAAACGCCTTGCGCCATGGATAAGCCCCCGGGCTTTTCAGTTGCAATTATTGCTTGAGTTGCAGATCGCCCTTGCCGCCGCCATCGGATTCGCCTTCGGCGGCGGGAACCGCGGCCTGGCCGGACTGCTTGTCGCGCGCGGCCTTCATCGCCTTCGCGGCTTCATCGGCATATTTTTTCAGATCCTCATCGACGATCTCGACTTTCGACGACGCGCGGACGCCTTCCATGACCTCCTGGACCTTCTTGCGCAACAGCACATTGCGGATCGCCGCCTTCACCTGATCGTAGGGCTGCGCGGCACCCATCTTGCGGTCTTCCAGCCTGATGACGTGCCAGCCGAAATCGGTCTTCACCGGCTTCGACGTCTCCCCCGCCTTGAGCGCGAAGGCCGCTTTGGAAAATTCCGGTACCATTTCCGGAGCCGTGAAATAACCGAGATCGCCGCCGTAGTCCTTCGAGCCATCGAGGCTGTACTTCTTGGCCAAATCCTCGAATTTTTCGCTCTTGGCAAGGCGGCCAAGGATATCCTTTGCCTCCTTTTCGGAGCCCACCAGAATATGACGGGCGCGAATCCGTTCGGTCTGTGCGACTTTGGCGGCTTCGGCGTCATAAGCGGCCTTGATTTGTTCTTCGGTCACCTCTGGCCGGAGCTTTTGGAAGAAATAGGCATCGCGCAAGGCCTTGGCCTGATAGAGGGCGAGGCGGCGCTTGTATTCCTCGGTATCGCCAATGCCTTCCTTGACCGCGAGCTGGGCCAGAAGATGCCGCTCCACCAGATATTCAACGACGAAGGGATAGCGCAGCTTGGGCGGCAGGTCGGGCAATTGGCCGATAATGTCGTCGGTCGCCATCTGGACCTCCGAGACCTTGATTTCGTGCCCGTTGACGATTGCCACGGTTTTGTCGTCCTTCACCGCCGCATCCTGGGCCCAGGCCACGGGTGAAAAGACCAGGGCCAGCGCAGCCACCAGGATCGTCAAGTTGAGGAAATTTCGAAAGCAGACCATCGATTCCACCGTGTCAAACCGTTTTGCCGGACCACCGGGTCCGAAGCAGCGCTCAATGATCGTGAAACAAGGCAAGAATATGCCCCGCTAGCGCCAGAACGGGGGTACCAAATTGCGCCAAACATTGGTCGGATTGACGTGGTGATGCAAGGGGTGGGCCGACATTGGGATGAATGTTGCCGCAAAGCAACACATTGAAAAGACGCATTGGCCGACCCATTTTGGCCGGAGTCAACGCCGCCAAATCCCAAACCGCCCGATTGCCCCGGCAGATCAAGTTGACTAGAAGCGGCTCAACGGGGGCGCCTGCCCTTTCTTAGGAACCAATCATATGCTCGGACTGCGCTCCATCGCGGCAAAAATCTTCGGTACGACCAACGACCGGATGGTCGCCAAATACCGGGGACCGGCCGAGGAGATTAACATCCTGGAACCGGAGGTAGCGAGCCTCCCGGATGCAGCACTCAAGGCCCGCACCGCCATGTTCCGCGAGCAGTTGGCTGCGGGCAAGACCCTGGACGACATTCTGGCGCCTGCCTTTGCCACGGTCCGCGAGGCCGCCAAGCGTACCCTGGGACAACGCCATTTCGACGTGCAGATGATCGGCGGCATGGTGCTGCATGAAGGCCGCATCGCCGAGATGAAGACCGGCGAAGGCAAAACCCTTGTGGCAACCCTTGCCGTCTACCTCAACGCGCTCGCGGGCCAAGGCGTCCACGTGGTTACCGTCAACGACTATCTGGCGCGCCGCGATGCCGCCTGGATGGGTCAAATCTATAGTTTCCTCGGCCTCACTACCGGCGTTATCGTGCACGAACTGAACGACGCCGAACGCCGCGCCGCCTATGCCTGCGACGTGACCTACGCCACCAACAACGAACTGGGCTTCGACTACCTTCGCGACAACATGAAATACCATCTCGAGGAGATGGTGCAGCGCGGGCACAATTTCGCCATCGTCGATGAGGTCGACTCGATCCTCGTCGACGAAGCCCGCACGCCGCTCATTATTTCAGGCCCCGTCGACGACAAATCCGATCTCTATAATTCTGTCGATAAATATATTCCGGTGCTGACGCCGGAGGATTACGATCTCGACGAAAAACAGCGCTCGTGCACGCTCACGGAAAAGGGCAACGAACATCTGGAGCAGGTTCTGGGCGCCGCCGGGATGCTCAAGGGCGACAATCTTTATGACGCCGAGAACGTCACCGTCGTACATCATGTGCAGCAGGCGCTGCGCGCCCACAAGCTGTTCCAGCGCGACAAGGATTATATCGTCAAGGACAATCAGGTCATTATCATCGACGAATTTACCGGCCGCATGATGCCGGGGCGCCGGTATTCGGACGGCCTGCACCAGGCGCTGGAAGCCAAGGAACATGTGGCGATCCAGCCGGAAAACGTGACGCTTGCTTCGATTACCTTCCAGAATTACTTCCGGCTTTACGGCAAGCTCGCCGGCATGACCGGCACGGCCTCGACCGAGGCCGACGAGTTCATGGATATCTACCGGCTTGACGTCCTCGATATTCCGACCAATGTCGCGGTGGCGCGGCATGACGAAGACGACCAGGTCTATCGCACGGCACGCGAGAAATACGCCGCCATCATCGAGACCATCAACGAAGCCCGCGCGATTGGCCAGCCGGTTCTCGTCGGCACCACATCGATTGAAAAGTCGGAAGTTCTGGCTGCCATGCTCAAGGCCAGGAACATTCCCCATAACGTGCTGAACGCGCGCTACCACGAGCAGGAAGCGGCGATCATCGCCCAGGCGGGCGTTGCGGGCGCGGTGACGATTGCCACCAACATGGCCGGCCGCGGCACCGATATCCAGTTGGGCGGCAACCTCGGCATGCGCATCGCCACCGAGTTGGCCGAGGTAACGGATGAAGCTGAGCGGAAGAAACGTATCGAGGCAATCAAGGCCGAGATCGAAGTCAACAGGCAGAAGGTGTTGGCCGCTGGCGGGCTCTTCGTCATCGGCACGGAGCGCCACGAAAGCCGCCGCATCGACAATCAGCTCCGTGGCCGTTCGGGGCGCCAAGGCGATCCCGGCCGCTCGCTGTTTTATCTCTCGCTCGAAGACGATTTGATGCGCATCTTCGGTTCCGAACGCATGGACTCGATGCTGCAAAAGCTCGGCCTCAAGGAGGGCGAGGCCATCGTTCATCCATGGATCAACAAGGCGCTCGAAAAAGCCCAGCAGAAGGTCGAAGCCCGCAACTTCGACATCCGCAAGAATCTCTTGAAGTTCGACAATGTCATGAACGACCAGCGCAAGGTCATCTTCGAACAGCGCATCGGCATCATGAAGGGCGAGGACGTGGCCGAGACCATCGACGACATGCGCCACCATGTGATCGGCGATTTGATCGGCCGGTTCATTCCGGAAAACGCCTATGCCGAACAGTGGGACGCAAAGGGTTTGCGCGAGCGGCTGCGCGAGGTGATCGCCATCGATTTTCCGGTCGAGGATTGGGCCAAGGAGGAAGGCATCGCCGAAGCGGAAATCCGCGACCGTGTCGCCCAGGCGGCGGACAAGATCTATGCCGCCAAGCG
>JBOHKD010000154.1:0-4298 GCA_050728895.1 Aestuariivirga sp. | reverse complement strand
TGGCGGCACTGGTGCTGATTTTCGGCGGCGAAGTGAACCGCGTGCTGGCGGTGCGAAGGATCACGCGCTAAGGGGTGCCGCCGCTTCAACCGCGTCCTCAAAAGTCCGCAAGCCGGTGCGCGGAGCTGAAACCAGCACCGCCATGTTGCCGGGGCGGTGCTCGTTCTTCCACATCTTCATGTGCGCCTTGGGAATGTCACGCCAGCCATAGACCTCGGACATGCAGGGGTCGATGCGCCGCGCCTGCACCAGCCGGTTGGCGTTCGAGGCCTGCATGAGATTGGCGAAGTGCGAGCCCTGGACGCGCTTCTGGTGCATCCACAGATAACGCGCATCAAGCGTCAGATTGTATCCCGTGGTGCCCGCGCAGATCACCACCATGCCGCCGCGCTTCACCACCAAGGTCGAGACCGGGAAAGTGGTTTCGCCGGGATGCTCGAACACCATATCGACGCTGTTGCCCTTGCCGGTGAAGGCCCAGATCGCTTTGCCGAAATCGCGCGTGTGCTTCAGCCAGTCATTGTACTCAGGCGTTGCGACCTTGGGCATTTGGCCCCAGCACTGAAAGTTCTTGCGGTTGATGACGCCCTTGGCGCCAAGCTGCATGACGAAATCGCGCTTGTCGTCATCCGAGATGACGCCGATGGCATTGGCGCCGGCCGTGGCGATGAGTTGCACCGCCATGGAGCCCAGGCCCCCCGAGGCGCCCCACACCAAGACATTCTGGCCGGGCTTCAGGGTATGCGGCCGATGGCCGAACAGCATGCGGTAGGCGGTGGCGAGCGTCAGCGTGTAACAGGCCGCCTCCTCCCAGGTGAGATGTTGCGGACGCGGCAACAACTGGCGGGCCTGGACGCGGGCAAACTGGGCGAACGAGCCATCCGGCGTTTCATAGCCCCAGATGCGTTGGGACGCCGAGAACATGGGATCGCCGCCGTTGCACTCCTCGTCGTCGCCATCATCCTGGTTGCAGTGGACCACGACCTCATCGCCCACTTTCCAGCGCCGAACCTTGGCGCCCACCGCATAGACAACGCCCGAAGCATCCGAGCCCGCGATATGATAGGGGTTCTTGTGGCCATCGATGGGGGAAACAGGCTTGCCCAAGGCCGCCCACACGCCATTGTAATTGACGCCCGCCGCCATGACGAGGACCAGCACTTCGTCCTCGCCAATGCTCCAGTTGGGGACCACTTCGAGTTGCATTGCGGTATCCGGCGCGCCGTGGCGTTCCTGCCTTATGCACCAAGCATACATCCTGGACGGGATGTGTCCCAGCGGCGGGATTTCACCCACTTCGTACAGATCCTTGACCGGCCGGTTGGTATTGGCCGGGACGGGCTTCTGCCCTGCGGTTGCGGTGGCGGTGGTGCTCACGTTCTTGCTCCCTTTAACACGCGCAAGGCTAGCCTAGTTTGCACTGCAACAAAAGTGCGGATTCGCATCTTCTTGAAACAGTTTCGGTGAAAATCAGCGACAAGTTCGTGAAAATTTGACGCACCCTGTAAAGCCGCGGTTCACGACTCGAACGGCTTTTGGTTGGTTAATGTCGTAAACGGAGTCATAAGTTTGGTATGCCGCCATCAAGTCTGGAGTGTGCGTCATGCTTGAAGAAATCCTAACGACCATCCAATCGCTGGTACCCACGGGAGCGTCCGGCGCAAGCCTGCCGCCGGAGGCGCTGCCGATCCCGTACCTGTGCAGTGCGCTGGGCGCTCTGATCCTGGGCAGGTACACCGGTAATTTCGGCAATTTGACAATGCCGCTCAATTACTCGGCGCTGTTCATCGGCGCCATGCTGTCCACATGGGCGTTGCGCGGCATCGACTTGCCCGTGGACCACGCAATTTATCAGCCCTTGCTGGTTTCCATGGTCGGAATGCTGGGCGGGGCATTTGCCATGATGTGGTGGCTGCGCCAGGACAACCTTCACGCCTTATAAAGTCGCTGTTGCGCTGCACCATGGAGCGTGCTTCCATCGCTCCATGACGACACGCGACCAACCTTGGCTGTTCCGCACCTACGCTGGCCATTCCACTGCGGCCCAATCGAACAAACTCTACCGCGGCAATTTGGCCAACGGTCAGACCGGACTTTCCGTCGCCTTCGACCTTCCCACCCAGACGGGCTATGACTGCGACCATGTGCTGGCGCGGGGCGAAGTGGGCAAGGTGGGCGTGCCCATTTCCCATTTGGGCGACATGCATGCCCTGTTCGAGGAAATTCCGCTGGCCTCGATGAATACGTCGATGACCATCAACGCCACGGCGGCCTGGCTCCTTGCACTCTATATCGCCACCGCCGACGCCCAAGGAGCGGCGCGCTCCCAGCTTTCAGGCACGACGCAGAACGACATCGTCAAGGAATATCTGTCGCGCGGCACCCATGTGTTTCCGCCCAAGCCGTCGATGAAGTTGATCACCGACACGATCGTGTTCTCGGCGCGCGAATTGCCGAAGTGGAATCCGGTGAATATCTGTTCCTACCATTTGCAGGAGGCGGGTGCCACACCGGTGCAGGAGCTGGCTTTTGCCTTCGCCACCGCCTTTGCCGTGCTCGACGCGGTAAAGGCGAGCGGTGAGGTAAGCGAGGAGGCCTTTCCGCAAATCGTCGGGCGCATTTCCTTCTTCGTCAATGCCGGCATCCGGTTCGTAACCGAGATGTGCAAGATGCGGGCGTTCACGGAATTGTGGGATACCGCCTGCAAGGGACGCTACGCCGTCGTCGACGGGAAGCTCAGGCGTTTTCGCTACGGCGTGCAGGTGAATTCGCTGGGACTCACCGAACAGCAGCCGGAAAACAATGTCTACCGCATCCTGCTCGAAATGCTGGCGGTGGTGCTGTCCAAAAATGCCAGAGCCCGCGCCGTGCAGCTTCCCGCCTGGAATGAAGCGCTGGGCTTGCCCAGGCCCTGGGACCAGCAATGGTCGCTGCGCATGCAGCAGATCGTGGCGCATGAGACCGACCTTCTTGAATATGCCGACATCTTCGACGGTTCGAAGGAAATCGCGGCCAAGGTCGAGGCGCTTAAGACCGAAACTACGGCCGAGTTGAAGCGCGTCATCAAACTCGGCGGCGCCACCTCGACAGCGGCAATCGATTACATGAAGCGGGCTTTGGTCGAATCGAATACCGCGCGGCTGAAAGCCATCGAAACCGGCGAGACAAAAATTGTGGGCGTCAATGTTTATACGGCGTCCGAGGTCTCCCCGCTTTCAACCGCCGATGGCAACAGCATCCTTACCGTGAAGGACGATGTCGAATATGAGCAGATCGAACGGCTGAAAGCCTGGCGGGCGCAACGTGATTCGAAGGCAGCCAGGGCTGCGATCGCGGCGTTGCGGCAGGCGGCAAGCGAAGGCCGCAACATCATGGAACCTTCCATCGCCTGCGCCAAGGCGGGCGTTACCACGGGCGAGTGGGGCGAGACGTTGCGCGGGGTTTTCGGCGAGTATCGCGCACCTACCGGCGTGAGACTCGTTATGCGGGGCGAACATCCTGCGGAGTTGGAAGAACTTCGCGCCCGCGTCAGGAATCTCGCTCAGAGCCTTGGCGAGACTCCGAAATTTCTGGTGGGCAAGCCCGGCCTCGACGGCCATTCCAACGGCGCCGAGCAGATTGCCGTGCGCGCCGCCGATACCGGCCTTGAAGTGATCTATGAAGGCATTCGCCTGACGCCGGAACAGCTTGTCACAACGGTTGAAGAGCGAAAAGTCCACATTATCGGCCTCTCCGTCCTGTCGGGAAGCCATGTGCCGCTGGTGCGCGAGGTAATGCAGCGGCTGCGCGCCAAGGGCCTGGGCCAAGTGCCCGTCGTTGTGGGCGGCATTATTCCAGCCGAGGATATCCTCGTCCTGAAACAGCTTGGCGTCGCCAAGGTCTATACGCCCAAGGACTTCGACCTCAATGCGATCATGTCCGATCTCTTAAGTCTGGTGGAGGCCGCGGCTCACAAGCTTTCAGTCAAATCCCAGGCAGGCTGACGTTAAAGCCAGGGCTGGCTGACTCCCTGCTTTTTTTCGAAGGCATCAATGGCCGCCGATTTCGCGAGGCTCAAGGCAATATCGTCGAGACCGTTGAGCAGGCAATGCTTGCGGAAAGGATCGATATCGAACTTGACGAGGCCGCCGTCGGGCCCGCGGATTTCCTGGGCGGGAAGATCGATGGATAGCGTGGCATTGGCGCCGCGTTCGGCGTCATCCATCAGCTTTTTCAAATCATCGGGCGAAACGACAATCGGCAGGATGCCGTTCTTGAAGCAGTTGTTGTAGAAGATGTCGGCGAAACTGGTGGAGAGC
>JBOHKD010000153.1:0-4327 GCA_050728895.1 Aestuariivirga sp. | reverse complement strand
TTCCAAATCGCGCCGATAGCCCATCGCGAAGCAATAATGGCGGCGGAAGGGTGAAAGGCGAAGTGGGCCGTTTCCAGATTTTCAGGCGAGAGCACGGCAAAATCTCCGGCCGCGAGAGGCTCTATATCGGCGGCATGATAGGCTTGCCACCACAGGCTTTCGAGGCGCGCGATATCGGCCAAATGCGGTAGCTCGGAATTTGCCGCGTTGAAATCTGGATAATCGCCACCATAGTCGATGAGAACCGGCGAGGCAGGCCGATGGCTCGCTACGAAGTCTTGCGTGATGGTGTCGAATACCGGCGTTCCAACGAGCTTCTCCACCACGGGATAGCGCACCCGCAACGCATTAATCAGCGCCGAGGTCACATTGTTGCAATAAACGCCGAAACGCGGATGCGGTGAAGGGCGGGAGGCATCCGCGATTGCCCGATAAAAACCCGCTCCTGCATCAGGCGGCCTTCCGCGCCGCGCAGGATTGCATCGGCGCGGCCTGCCTCGGCCACCAGATCGGCAAACGGCGGGATATTGTCGTCGCGCTCGATCAATGCCGGCAACGGGCCTGTCTTGACGATCACCCGGCTAAAGAGCGTCCAGACCTGATCTTCAACCGGCGACCCATGCGCATCGATCAGAAGCTTCTCCCCGGTTTGATCGAGCCCTGCTGAATGGCCGGCGAGATGAATCTCTTGCACTAGCTCCAATGGATATGCCGCGATATAGGCCAAGGGATCGGTCTTGAGATTATGGGCCGAGACAAAGACATTATTGATATCGAGCAGCAGGCCACAGCCGGTGCGCCGCGCGATCTCGCGGATAAAATCTGCTTCCCCGAATGTGCTTTCCTCGAAGCTCAGATAGCTTGACGGATTTTCCAGCAGCATCTGGCGGCCCATGAAACTTTGCGTTTCATCGATATGATCGCAAACTCGGGCCAGCGTCGCTTCCGTGTAAGGCAATGGCAGTAGGTCGCTAAGATACCCTGTGTCGTGAGTGGACCACGCAAGATGCTCCGAAAACAGGATCGGTTCATAACGTATCGCCAATGCCTTGAGCCGGGATAGATGCGAGCGGTCAAGCGGCCCCCGTCCGCCGATCGAGAGCCCTACGCCATGCAGCGAGATCGGATAGGATTTGGCGATCGCGGTTAGATAGGCATGTGGCGGACCGCCCGTCCCCATGTAGTCTTCGGCATGGATTTCGAAGAAGCCGACATCGGGCTTCGCTTCGAGAATGGCCCGGTAATGCTCGGCCTTGAGGCCAAGACCCGCGCGCGCCGCTATGCGAGTCTCGCCCACATCACGCCGGACGTTTGATCGGCTCAAGCGAGCCCGGTCCAAGCGGTGTTTTGGTTGAAACGCAAGTGCCTTTTGGAACGAATTTCCAGGAATTTCCCTGATAATCGATCGTGGATGTTCCGGCGCAGGAGGTGCCTTCACCGGCGGCGCAATCGTTTTGCCCCTTCAGCGCGACGCCGAAACACTTTTCCATATCCGCCGCCTGAACCGGCTTTGCTCCCACGGCGGCGATGGCGGCGCTCAAGGCTCCAGCAACGGCCAACAGTGTTGCGCGTTTTGACTGATCCATAAAACTTTCTCCTCTAGTTCATTCCAGTGTTATTAATGACGTCTGATCGCCGATACACCGGACAATTGGAAATCACTTGGGTGTTATCCCTGATAGCGGAATTTAGACTCTTGCGTGAAAGGCATGAATCTGACATAAACAAGGACAGCACCACTGTCCTTATGTTGCAAGGCAAGGCATTGCACCGGATGTTCAGGAATTCGACCATTAGGGACGTAAAACTGGCGGCCGGTCTTGCCGGCACCGCTTTCCTATGCCGGGCTAGACGCACGAAACGCAAATAAGGACTAAACTCGAGCACCGGAAGGTGATCTACGGGTTTGATCCAGCGGCGGCTCCGGCGACCCTCTGAGGGTCCCCACCACCTCCAAAATCAAACCCATCTCGAGAGAATGTCAGGGACAAGACGAAGGCCATGACCCAGCACTTCTTGCCGGAAGGATTGCCCGCCGCGCACGGGCTCTATGATCCCCGTAAGGAGCATGACGCCTGCGGCATAGGCCTCATCGCCAATATCAACAATCTCAAGAGCCATCGCATCATCGAGGACGGCCTGTCGATCCTGAAAAATCTCGCGCATCGCGGTGCTGTCGGCGCCGATCCCGAGGCCGGCGACGGCGCTGGCATCACGGTCCAGATTCCTCACGAATTGTTCGCCGAAGAGGCCAAGTCTCTCGGCTTCGAGCTTCCCCCTCCCCAGCACTATGGGTTGGGCTTTCTGTTCATGCCGCGCGAGCCCGTTTACCGGCAGGATATCGAGCGCATCTGGTGGGAAACGGCGCGCGAGGAGGGCCTCAAGATTCTTGGCTGGCGCGATGTACCGGTCGATTCCTCGCTGCTTGGAATTTCGGTGAAACCCACCGAGCCCGTGCATCGCCAGGTTTTTATCGGCAAGGGTCCGACGATTCGCGGCGAAGCGCATTTCGAGAGAAAGCTTTTCATCTGCCGCAAGGTCGTATCGAACCGTGTGCTGGAGGTTTTGGGCGCCAAGGCGCGCGCCTATTATCCCGTCTCCGTCTCGGCCCGCACCGTCGTCTATAAAGGCCTCGTGCTCGGCAAGAATTTGGGCCGCTACTACAAGGACCTCGCTGATCCCCGCCTTGAATCGGCTTTCGCGCTTGTGCATCAGCGCTTCTCGACCAACACATTTCCGAGCTGGCCTTTGGCTCATCCTTACCGCTTCATTTGCCACAACGGTGAAATCAACACCGTGCGCGGCAATTTCAATTGGATGGCGGCACGCCAGGCCAACATGACGTCGGAAGTCCTTGGCGAAGACCTTTCCAAGCTTTGGCCCATCTCCTACGAAGGCCAGTCCGATACCGCCTGCTTCGATAATGCGCTGGAATTCCTGGCGATGGGTGGTTACTCCCTGCCCCACGCCATGATGATGCTGATCCCGGAGGCCTGGGCCGGCAATCCGCTCATGGATGAGGATCGCCGCGCCTTCTACGAATATCATGCGGCCCTGATGGAACCTTGGGATGGCCCCGCCGCCATGGTTTTCACCGATGGCCGGCTGATCGGGGCAACCCTTGACCGCAACGGCCTGCGCCCCGCCCGCTATCTCGTTACCGATGACGGCCATGTGCTGCTGGCGTCCGAAATGGGCTGCCTGCAATTTCCCGAGGAACGCATCACCCACAAATGGCGTTTGCAGCCTGGCAAGATGCTCCTCATCGACCTTGAGCAGAAGCGCATCATCTCCGATAACGAATTGAAAACGTCGCTGGCCAACGCGCATCCCTACAAGGATTGGCTGAAGCGCACCCAGGTCGTGCTGCGCGACATGCCGCAGGCGAAGACCACACGCCCCAAGAGCCCCGTGCTGCTGCTCGATCGCCAGCAGGCCTTCGGCTATACCCAGGAAGACTTGCGCATTCTCCTGGCACCCATGGCCCAGACCGGACAGGAAGCCGTGGGCTCGATGGGCAATGACGCGCCGATCTCGGTGCTGTCCGAGCGGCCCAAGCTGCTCGACACCTATTTCAAGCAGAACTTCGCCCAGGTGACCAATCCGCCGATCGATCCGATCCGCGAGGAGCTGGTGATGTCGCTCGTGTCCTTCATCGGACCGCGGCCCAACCTGCTCGACCTCAAGGGCGCCTCGAAGCACATGCGCCTTGAAGTGGCGCAGCCGATCCTCACCAATGAGGAGCTGGAGCGCATCCGCACTATCGGCACGGTGCGCGATAATCCCTTCCGCACCGCCACCATCGATATAACTTACGATGTGGCGAACGGCCCGGAATATATGGAAGCAGCCCTCGATTCGGTTTGCGCGTTGGCCGAACGCGCCGTCAGGGACGGTTACAACATCATCATCCTGTCGGATCGCGCGGTCTCCGCCGAGCGCGTGCCGATCCCGGCGCTGCTGGCTACCTCGGCAACCCACCATTACCTGATCCGCAAGGGTTTGCGCACCGCCGTGGGCCTCGTGGTCGAATCGGGCGAGCCCCGCGAAGTGCATCAGTTCTGCGCGCTGGCGGGCTATGGCGCCGAAGCCATCAACCCCTATCTCGCCTTCGAGACGCTGGCGGACATGCTCCCCGCGCTGGAGGAAAAGATCACGTTTAAGGAAGCGGCGAAGCGTTACATCAAGGCCATCGACAAGGGCATTCTCAAAATCATGGCCAAGATGGGCATCTCGACTTATCAATCCTATTGCGGCGCCCAGATTTTCGATGCCGTGGGTCTCGCTAGCGATTTTGTGAAACGGTATTTTACCGGAACCGCCACCC
>JBOHKD010000152.1:0-4332 GCA_050728895.1 Aestuariivirga sp. | reverse complement strand
ATTCCAATACCGAGCAACTCATTCTCGATGAGCGCCGCGATCTCAAGTTCAAACCCTATGTGGCGCGGTTTCCCGAGCGCATCCGCGAACACGGCGGCGATTGTTTCGCGGCGATCCGGCAGAAGGATATCATCGTCCATCATCCTTATGAATCCTTCGATGTAGTGGTGCAGTTCGTGCTGCAGGCGGCCAACGATCCCGACGTGCTGGCGATCAAGCAAACGCTGTACCGCACCTCGAAGGACTCGCCCATCGTGGCCGCTCTCGCCAAGGCGGCCGAGGCAGGCAAATCGGTAATGGCGCTGGTGGAGCTCAAGGCGCGCTTCGACGAGGAAGCCAACATCCAGTGGGCGCGCGATCTGGAACGCGCCGGCGTGCAGGTCGTCTTCGGTTTCATCGAACTCAAGACCCATGCCAAGGTCTCGATGGTGGTGCGGCGCGAGAACGCCCAACTGCGCACCTATGTGCACTACGGCACCGGCAACTACCATCCGGTCACCGCCAAAATATATACCGATCTTTCGTTTTTCACCTGCGATCCGGCGCTGTGCCGCGATGCCGCGCGATTGTTCAATTTCATTTCGGGCTATGCCCAGCCGGAAGACCTCGAAAAAATCGCCCTGTCGCCGCTCAATCTCAATACGCGGCTGGTCCAGCATATCGACGAGGAGATCGCCCACGCCAAGGCGGGCCGCCCGGCGCACATCTGGGGCAAGATCAATTCGCTGGTCGACCCCGGCGTCATCGATGCGCTTTATGCGGCGAGCAACGCGGGCGTTAAGATCGATCTGGTGGTGCGCGGCATCTGCTGTCTCCGGCCCGGCGTTGCGGGACTCTCCGAAAACATTCGGGTGAAGAGCATCGTGGGGCGGTTTCTCGAACATTCGCGCATTGTCTGTTTTGGCGCCGGCCATGCGTTGCCGAGCAACAAGTCCAAGGTCTATATCGGTTCGGCCGACTGGATGCAGCGTAACCTGCACCGGCGCGTGGAGACCATGATCCCCATCGATAACCCGACGGTGCACGATCAAATTCTGGACCAGATCATGATGGCCAACTTCAAGGACAACCAGCAGAGTTGGGAACTGCTTCACGACGGCCGCTCGCGCCGCATCCAGCCTGGGCCCGAAGAAGAACCTTTCAATGCGCACGACTATTTCATGAATAACCCCTCGCTGTCTGGCCGCGGCCGCTCGCTTGAAGGTAATATTCCACCCGCTGTTCCCGGCAACCGAAAGAAGGCGAAGGCACGTACGTGAATTGGCATGCCGGTTTCCGGGCTGAACCGCCGAAATACCGCCCCGTGGCGGTGGTCGATATCGGGTCGAATTCGGTTCGTCTTGTCGTCTATGACGGCCTGCGCCGCTCGCCGGCACCGGTATTCAACGAGAAGATACTTTGCGGTCTCGGCCGGGGCGTGGCTGTCAGCGGAAAACTCAGCCAGGAAGGTATCGTGCGGGCGCTCGCGGCACTGCGCCGGTTCCGCACGCTGGCCCGCCAGATTGGCGCCAGGCAGGTGTTCGCGGTCGCAACTGCCGCGGCGCGTGAAGCTGTCAACGGCGGGGATTTCGTCGACGAGGCGGAACGTGCACTGGGCGTCAGTATCGATATGCTGACCGGCAAGGAGGAAGCGCGCTACGCCGCCCTCGGCGTCATTGCCGGCATTCCCGATGCAAATGGAATCGCGGGCGATCTGGGCGGGGGTTCACTGGAACTGATCGACATCAAGGACGGCAAATTGCGCGACGGCATTACACTGCCGATCGGGCCCTTGCGCCTGATCGACATGTCGGGGGGCTCGATCGCCAAGGCGAAGAAAATCGTCGACGAGCACTTTGCGAAAGCGAAAATTCTCGATCGCCTCAAAGGCCGTATTTTCTATGCCGTGGGTGGAACCTGGCGCAATCTCGGCAAGCTGCACATGGCGCAAAACCACTACCCGTTGCATGTCCTGCATTCCTACCGCATGACGCGCCAGCAGGCCTCGGGCGTGGCCGGTCTCATATCGGGGCTTTCGTCAGAGACGCTGAAGAGCATCCGCAAGGTCTCGATCAGCCGCTCCGACACGATGCCTTATGGCGCCCTGGTGCTGGAGCGATTGCTCGAACACAGCAAACCGAGTTCGGTCGAAATGTCGATCTATGGGGTGCGCGAAGGCTTGCTCTATTCCAAGCTGGCGCGCCGCAAGCGGGAAAGCGACGCACTGCTCAGCTCGTGCTGGGATTTCGCACGGCGTTACGCGCGCTCGCCCGAGCACGAACTTGAGCTTTGCGACTGGACCGACCAGATTTTCGGCGGCGCCGCGTTGAAGGAAACGCACGCACAGCGGCGTCTGCGCTATGCCGCCTGCCTGATGGCGGATATCGGCTGGCGGGCACATCCCGACTACCGGGCCGAACGCTCACTCAGCATGATCTCGCAAGCGGCCTTCGTCGGTGTCGATCATCCGGGCCGGGTGTTTCTGGCGCTCACCGTGTTCTATCGCTACGAGGGCGAGGACGATGACGACGGCCTCGACCGCCTCCTCGACGATGAGGCCAATGCAAGGGCGCATCTGTTGAGTAACGTGTTCAGGCTCGCTTATAGTCTTTCCGCCGCCATGCCGGGCATGCTGCCGAAGATCGGCCTGAAGCTTGGAGACAACAAAACGCTCTTGCTGCGTCTGCCCCGCAAGCTCGCCGATCTCATGGGCGAGCGTGTCGAAAAGCGCCTCGCGGGACTTGCCCTCGAATTGGGCCGGACAGGCAAGGCCGTGATTGGCTGATCCTACTCCGCCGCCGTTTTGTGGGGCAAGGCCGCCGGATCCATGATCCGCACCCGGCCATTATGAAAGCCGATGACGGCGTGGCCGTGCTTCAGGTCCAATGCCAGTTTGCCAAAAACTTCCCGGCGCCAGCCGTGCATCAAGGGAACATCGGCATTGTCGTTCTCGGCCACGGCCTCGATGTCGGAAGTGTTGGCGAGAAGCTTGGGCGCCAGGCCCTCGCGTTCGCAAACGATCTTGAGCGCGAGTTTCAGGATTTCGGCGGCGGCCTGGGTCTGGTCGGAGCTTTCCTCACGGCCGCGATCTATTGGAGGCAGGGACTTGGGATCGAGCGCCAGCCCCTCTCCCACGGCTTTAAGGATTGCATCGCCGGCGCGCGAGGCCGCAAGACCACGCGGCACGGCGCGAAGCTGCGACAAGGCTTCGCGCGTCTGCGGCATCTGCATGGCGATCTCGGCTACCGCATCGTCCTTGACGATGCGGGCGCGCGGCACATTCTTGTTCCGGGCTTCCCGCTCGCGCCACGCCGCAACCGCCACCAGCACGCCCATCTGTTTTTTCGATTTCAGCCGCAACTTGATTCGTTTCCAGGCATCTTCCGGCTCGGTTTTGTAGGTGGCGGGATTGGCCAGAATCGCCATTTCCTCGCGCAACCACGGCTCGCGGCCGGTCTTGTCCAGCTCCGCCTTCAGCTTTTCATAAACGATGCGCAGATGCGTAACATCCGAAAGCGCATAGACCAGTTGTTTCTCGCTGAGCGGGCGCCTCGACCAATCGGTGAAGCGCGAGGATTTGTCGATCTGCGCCTTGGCCAGCCGCCGCACGATGGCCTCGTAACTCACCTGATCACCAAAGCCGCAGACCATGGCGGCGACCTGGGTGTCAAACACCGGGTGAGGTACCACGCCGGAGCGATGCACCATGATCTCGATGTCTTGCCGGGCCGAGTGGAACACCTTGAGGACGGCGGGATTATTCATCAGTTCAAAGAAGGGCGCGAGATCGAGGCCCGGCGCTTGGGGATCGATAAGGCCGGTCTCCGTGGCGCCCGCCACCTGGATGAGGCACAGGTCCGGCCAATAGGTCGTCTCGCGCATGAATTCGGTGTCCACCGCGATAAACGGATCGCGGGCGAGTTCGCGGGCCAGGCGGGCAAGTGAATCGGTCGTGGTTATCAGGTCCATGGGTGCAGGGAAGCGCGAGACGCGGGCCGGGTCAATGATTTTAGCAGCCCGCGCTCATATTTTGTTTTTTTCTATTCATAATAATGGATTAGCAACATTTCTTGCGTTACGGCTTGAATAGCGGGGCCGCACTGCGTCATGCCACCTCAAGACCGTTCCGCGCCCGGCGATAATGTTGCAACCATTCCCTTGACTTGGGCCAGCGGCCCTTGCATATAGCGCTCCACTCAGGGGCCCGGGCCAAACCCGGGCTCGTTGGCGTTTGACTTAAAGCAACGGTTTGCCCATTTCGGCGGGCGATTCGGGGGAGTGTCCCGAGTGGCAAAGGGGGCGGACTGTAAATCCGCTGGCTTCGCCTTCGTAGGTTCGAGTCCTACCTCCCCC
>JBOHKD010000151.1:0-4356 GCA_050728895.1 Aestuariivirga sp. | reverse complement strand
GGTTTGTTGCGGGACAGGCATTCCGCCCACCCGCCGTCAAGGCGGATCCCAAGCTATGAAAGACACTAGAAAGACCATGCGCGCCGCCATGCTGTCGCGCCGCAGCCTGCTCAAGTCGGCGGCCGCTCTCGGAGCCGCCGGCTTCGCGGGCCCACTCTACACCAGAAACGCGTTCTCGTCGTCGGGCGAACTCAACTTCATGGGCTGGGCCGGCTATCCTGAACTCGCCGCCAAGGTGCTCCCGGCCTTCGAAAAGGCCACCGGTATCAAGGTGAACTTCAACGAACAGCCGGATCAGGATTCGTTTTTTGCCCAAGCCAAGTTGTCGCTGCAGACCGGCGCCCTCGACGTCGTCGAGCCCACGGTTGACCGCGTCGCCGGCTGGAACAGCAATGGCCTGCTGCAGGGCTGGGACACGGCGAAGCTGAACATGGACAACTACATTCCCGGCCTGGCCGATGGCAGCGCCGGCGAGATGGCCACCATCGATGGCAAGCGCATGATCGTGCCCAGCGTGTGGGGCACCGAAGCCATCATCTACAGCAAGAAAGACGCCAACACCGAGTATGGCAAGTCCAGCCTGGGCGATCTGTGGGACGAAAAGTATGTCGGCAAGGTCTGTATACGGGCCCATTCCTCGCTCGCCGCCATGGGCCGCTGGCTCGATGCCGAAGGCAAATTGCCGAAGCCCTGGCTCGACGGCTACAAGGACGAAGCCACGATGAAGGAGCTGTGGGACATAGCGCTCGCCGAGGCGACCAAGCGCAAAGCCAACGTCGTGCAGTTCTGGAACGGCGAAAACGATGCCCAGGCCGCCTACCGCACCAATGGCGCGGTGATCGGGCTGAACTGGGATTCGACCGGCTACAATCTCCGCCAGGATGGGTTCGGCTTTATCGCGCCGAAGGAGGGCGCCTTCGCCTGGAACCAGGGTGTGGTGCTCATGGCCAACGCCAAGAATGTCGAGCAGGCCCATGAATTCGCCAAGTGGCTGTCCACGGCAGAGGGCTCGGCCGCCTGGGCCACCGCCTTCTCCGCCAATGCGGTAGGCAACGGCGGCATCGAACTCGCTAGCCCCGATGTCAAGGAGTTCTATGGCGCGGCCTATCCGGGCGATGCGCTGCAGAAGCTGTGGTGGTGGCCGGCTCAGGAAGCCTGGTTCATCAAACTGCGCGGCGAATATGCCGACAAGTGGAAAGCCGTTTAAGCAATTTTCACGATGAAAAAGCGGCCGCCGGGTTTCTGTGAAGCCCGGCGGCTTGCCGCTGAGCGCAGAACAAATTAACAAGCGCTCAGACGGATTAGCCTAGGGGGAGATCTGCCGATGAGCGCTGGCGTTGATCTGGACGGCGTTTCAGCCGATTTCGGCAAATTCCGCGCGGTTGACAAGGCCAGCGTATCGATCCAGCCTGGCGAGTTCTTTTCCTTCCTTGGCCCTTCCGGCTGCGGCAAGACCACCATCCTCCGCATGATTTCGGGATTCATCGATCCGAGCGAGGGCGCCATCCGCATCGGCGGCCAGGACATGCGCGGCATCAGGCCCAACAAGCGGCCAACGGTGCTGATCTTCCAGAACCTCGCCCTGTTCCCGCTGATGCCCGTGTGGGAGAATATTTCCTTCGGCCTCGAAGTGCGCGGTGCCGACAAGGCGTCGCGGCGGGCCAAGGCCGACGAACTGCTGAGGCTCGTCGATCTGCCGGACGCCGCCGACAAGGCGATCAGCCAGCTTTCCGGCGGGCAGAAGCAGCGCGTGGCCATCGCCCGGGCGCTCGCCGTCGAGCCATTGGTGATGCTGCTCGACGAACCGCTGTCGGCGCTGGACCTCAAACTCCGCCAGCACATGCGCGCCGAACTGCGCACCATCCAGAAGCGCACCAACGTGACGTTCATCTACATCACCCACGACCAGGGTGAGGCGCTGGCGATGTCGGATCGGGTCGCGGTCATGTCGCAGGGACGCATTCAGCAGATCGCAACGCCGCAGGAAATCTACAACAGCCCCGTCAACGGCTTCGTCGCCCGCTTCGTTGGCGAGAACAACATTTTCAAGGGCGAGATTGTCAAGAGCGCCGGTCCGTTCGCCAACTACAAGACCGGCAGCGGCGTGTTCAAGGTGACACTCGGCCCAGGCGTTTCGACCGCGGAGCCGTCGAAGCTTTATGTCCGGCCGGAACATTCGCACCTTTCCAATAAGCCGGCCACGGATGGTAACAGCATTCCGGTCGAGGTTGCCGACGTCGCCTTCGAGGGCAATTTCATCAACATCCAGGTGACCGATGGATCCGGCCGGAAATACACTGTCGAGGAACGCAATGACGGCAAGACCGGGATTCCGCCATACGGCAGCAAGTTGCATCTGACATTCGATGCCGGGAACGCCATCGTTCTCGCCGATGGCAGCGAGAGTGGCATGGAGATCGAGCCGTGAACGAACTCCTGCGCCGCTATGGCATGCTGCTCACCGCGCTCTTCATTGTGCTCACGGCGTTCTGGCTGCTGGTTCTGGTCATTCTCCCTTATCTTTATCTGTTCGAGAACTCCTTCCGTCCCTACCTGCCGGTTGTCGAGACAGGCGGGCCCAGGGATTTCTACAGCTTCGACAACTACCTTACGTTTTTCCGCAGCCCGATCCACATCAAGGTGTTTATCTTGACGCTGCTCTACAGCAGTATCGTGACTGTGCTGTGTTTCGCCATCACCTATCCCTTGTCCTACTATCTGGCCAAGGTGGCGAACAACAGGGTCCTGCCAACGCTGTTCCTGCTGCTGTTCATTCCGCTGTGGGTCAGTGAAATCCTCCGGTCCTTCGCCTGGTTCATCATTCTGGCGCTCAAGGGTCCACTCAACTTCTTCCTGACCGGCACCGGGCTCATCGACGAACCGATCCGCTGGATGAGCGGTTTCCGCAGCATCATCATCGGCCTGATCTACACCTATGTGCTGTTCATGATGTTCCCGATCTACAACGCCATCCAGTCGCTCGACACCAACCAGATCGAGGCGGCGGAAGATCTGGGTTCGCCCTGGTGGCGCACCCACTGGCGGGTGATCCTGCCGCATGCCAAGCCCGGCATCGCGTCGGGTGCTGTAATAGTGTTCATGCTGTCGGCGGGGTCGATCCTGGTGCCCACCCTGCTGGCGTCGACCAATTCGCGCTGGTTCACCGAAATCATCCAGCAGTGGATGTTCGAATCGCAGGACTGGAACACCGGTTCGGCCTACGCCTTCCTGCTGCTGCTGCTGTGCACCGTCTTCGTGTCGGTGGTCATGCGGCTGTTCAAAGTCAGCCTCGCCGATATCGCCAAATGAGCCTTCCATGAACCAGACGGGCAAATCCAACTGGTTGCTCCATGCCTACATGGGCGCCTTCCTGTTTTTCATGGTGGCGCCATTGATGGTGATGGGAGGGGCCGCATTCAACGACTCGCGCTTTCCGTCGGTCTATCCGTGGGTAGGATTCACCGATCGATGGTTCATCGAGCTGTGGAACGACGGCCGCATGTGGACGGCTTTCATCAACACCTTGCTGGTGGCGCTCGCCGTCGTTGCTATCTCGGTGCCGCTCGGTACGGCGGCGGCCATATTGGTCAACAGTCTCAGGGGCACGGTGCGCTCGGCGCTCTACGGTTTCATGGTGGCGCCGATCCTCACACCCGGTGCTGTCATCGGCATCTCGACGCTGCTGTTCTGGAACCGGTTTTCGATGCCCGCGGGCCTGCATCTCGCGGTACTGGGCCAGGTCTCCTATATCGCCGCCTTCGTCATGCTGCTGGTGCTGGCGAGGCTCCAGACTTTCGACCGGGGACTCGAGGAAGCGGCCCTCGATCTCGGCGCCAATTACGGCCAGGTGGTGCGGCGCATCCTGCTGCCGCATCTTTATCCGGCGATCGGGGCGGGTGCCGCCATCGCCTTCTTCCAGTCGATCGAGAACTTCAACGTGACATTGTTCACGCGCGGCACCTATGACACCATCACCGTCTATGTGTTCTCCAAGGTCAGAAGCGGTATCACGCCGACCATCAATGCCTTGGCCCTCATCCTGATCGCCGTGACCGTGGTGTGCGCCGTCTGGTATGAAGTCGCGAGGCGGCGGGCAGAACGCCGGCAGGCGCTGTTGGCGTAGACCCCCGCCCCCATGAAAATTGCCAGGCTCGAAACCTTCTGCAACGAATTCGTGGGCTTCGTCCGCGTCACCGCCGACACCGGCGATCAGGGCTGGGGTCAGGTATCGACCTATAATGCCGACATCAACTGCGAGATATTCCACCGCCAGGTGGCGCGTCACGCGCTTGGCACGAACGCACTCGATTTTGCCGACACGCTGCTTCTCATCAACGAACGCGAGCAGAAATATCC
>JBOHKD010000150.1:0-4387 GCA_050728895.1 Aestuariivirga sp. | reverse complement strand
CTCGATGGCCTTGCCCTGGGGATCGAGGATGCCGTTCTTGAGGGTGACCTTTACCTTGGCCTTCATCACGTATCGCTTTTCACCAGTTTGGGCCGCGAGCGTTCCGGCTGTTCGGTGGCCGGGATGATGCCGAGCCTGCGGGCCACATCCTGATAGGCTTCCACCAGGCCTCCCATGTCACGGCGGAAGCGATCCTTGTCGAGCTTGTCGTTGGTCTTGATGTCCCACAGGCGGCAGCTATCGGGGCTGATTTCGTCGGCGAGCACGATGCGCATTATGTCGTTTTCATAAAGCCTGCCGAACTCGATCTTGAAGTCGACAAGCTTGATGCCGATACCGAGGAAAAGGCCGGAGAGGAAATCGTTGATGCGGATCGCCATGTGCATTATGTCGTCGATTTCCTGGGGGCTCGCCCAATTAAACGCCGTGATGTGTTCCTCGGAGACCATGGGATCGCCGAGTTCGTCGCTCTTGTGATAGAATTCGATGATGGAGCGCGGAAGCGCGTGGCCCTCTTCGAGTCCCAGGCGCTTGGCCAGCGAGCCCGCCACCACATTTCGCACCACGACCTCAAGCGGAATGATTTCGACTTCGCGCACCAGTTGCTCGCGCATGTTGAGGGTGCGGATGAAATGGGTGGGCAGGCCCAGCTCGTTGAGCTTGGTGAAGAGGAATTCCGAAATGCGCTGGTTGAGCACGCCCTTGCCCTCGATGACGGCTTTTTTCTGGGCGTTGAAGGCGGTGGCGTCGTCCTTGAAATGAACGATGACGGTACCGGGCTCGGGGCCTTCGTAGAGGATTTTGCCCTTGCCTTCGTAAATTCGGGTGCGCCGGCTGTTCATCTGAATAATCCTCATCCAAACCCTCAATCGCTCTTCGCACACTAAGCCGGGAAGGGCACTCGCACCACACATATGTCCCGAAATCCGGCGAGTCGGCAGGATACCTCTGGACGGGTCCTTACAAGACTCCGTTGCGGCGCACAATGTCTAGAGCATGTTCCGCCAAAGTGTACACACTTTGGCGACAGGAACATGCTCCAGCCGGTTGAACTGGCGCATTTTCTTGTCCGGAAAGTGGATTCCACTTTCCGGGAAAGTGCGCCAGGGCCATTGCTTTGGGCAGGTCCAATGGCTAATTCAATCCCTAACGCTCCACGGGAGATTTGCATGACAACGTTTGACAAGCGCCAGGAAGGCTTTGAAAAGAAATTCGCCCTTGACGAGGAGATGCGGTTCAAGGCCGAGGCCCGGCGGAACAAGCTCTTGGGCTTGTGGGCCGCTGAAAAGCTTGGCCTTTCGGGTGCTACGGCCGACGACTATGCCAAGGTGGTCGTCAAGGCGGATTTCGAGGAAGCGGGCGATGAAGATGTGTTCCGCAAGGTCCGCGCCGACTTCGATGCCAAAAGTGTCGCCCAGTCGGATCATCAGATTCGCCGCACCATGGAGGAACTGATGCAGAAAGCCGTGGACCAGATCAAAGCCGGCACCTAGGCGGGCGGCGTTGTTTGCTTCCTCGCGGGAGATTTGACGGCGTCCGGGCTTTCAGGTCAAACATCGGCCATGATGGATAAAGCGGCACCAGCCTCGGCGGAAACCGGCGCCATTCTGGACAGGCTGGCGGACATTGCGCTGGCGGCCGGCCCCATCGCGGCGCAGACCGACAAGTATTTCACCAATACCAGCCGCATCGCTTTGGCTCATGGCGATTGCCAAGTAACGTTCGCCGTGTTCATGCGGCCGCGCGTGGTGGCGGCTCTTGAGCCCACCATCCGACTGGTCCGGCGTTTCGTGCCCGAGGTCAAGATCAAGCGCTTCTACGCGGAAGGCGATATCGTGCCCTCGGAGAGCAAGATACTGGAGGTCACGGGCTCCCTGGCGAAGCTCATCGAGATCGAGACGCTGCTGTTGCAGAAGACCGGCATTCCCTGCGTTTCCGCCAACAATGCCTATGAAATGTGCCGCGCCATGCCGGGTGCGAGTTTCATGGACATGCACGCGCGCCACGCCAGCGGCGCGGAAATGAATATTCTCGCCGCCTATGGCGCGGCGGTGGGCAGCCGGGCGGCGAAGAAGGCCGATCCGGCGGTCAAGGGGTTTGTCGGTTCCTCTCAAGACCTCACGGCACCATTTTTCGATTCGCCCAACGGCATGGGCACCATGCCGCATGCGCTGGTAGGCTATACCGGGGGCGATGTTCTTCAGGCCCTGAAGCTCTTCGCCGAAACGATCACCGAGGCCAAAACGCTGATCGCCCTTGTGGATTACACCGGCGAGGAAGTGACGGATTCGCTGCGCTGCGCGCGCTGGTTCTACGAAGAGGCCAAGCTCCAGAACAAGGGCAGGGCCTTCGGCATAAGGCTCGACACCCATGGCGGGCTTTTCGCCGAAGGGCTCGACTATGAGAAATCGGTCGACACCGTGGGCCACTGGCTGGGCGTGCAGGGTGAATACAACATCGTGGAGCAGGTGCTGGGCGGCCGGGCTTTCCAACTCGACCCGAACAACATCCTGGTCGACAAAGTGCGGCGCATCCTGTTCGGCAAGGGTGTTTCGGTGGCCGCGATCATCCATGTGCGCCAAGCCCTGGACCGTGCAGGTTTCAAGGATGCCATCATTGTCGGTTCCTCCGGTTTCGATCCGCAGAAATGCCAGGTAATGGGGGCGGCGCGGGCACCACTCGATCTCGTCGGCACGGGCAGCTTTTTGCCAGCCACTTTAACCGAGACTTATGCAACCGCCGATATTATCGCCTACGACGGTGTGCGCCGGGTCAAGGTCGGGCGGGAGTTCCTGTTCGACTCGGAGTGATACATGCGTCTTATGAGATGAACTCTCAGACGGTTATCAGTATTGCCGACTGAGTTGCCATGACAGAGCGCGACGCGAAGCTGCAGCAATTTTTCGATCTCACCGCAGAGGCCATTCTCCTCCGCGCAGAGTCTTGTGCCGGGGCAGGGCCTGCCGCCCGCCGTGTCTTCGCTGCCTTGCGCGCCGGGGTGGGACACAGAAATGATGCGGCCCCCGAGAGCTTGCCAGTGTGCGAGGCGCTCGATGCGGCGTTGCCTCTCGCCGCTGAGGGGCCTTCACCTGTTCCGCGCTTGAGCCTGGCACTGGCAAAACTCGCGTCCGATCTTGTTTGGCGCCGCCGCAAAGGCGCCGAGACGGAATCCCGAAACTTTTTCGATGGGCACGCCAATGCAGTGGTCGTGGGGCCGGACGGGCTCGAGATGCGGAAGGATGTTTTGCTCGGCATTAGCCTGATGGCCCCCAAAGTGCGTTACCCTGACCATCGGCACCCGCCGGAGGAGGTCTACGTTTCGCTCGCCGGTGGCGCCTGGTGGAAGGAGGGAAAGGACTGGCACTGGCCGGGCTCGGGCGGGCTCATCTACAATGAGCCTAACGTCCTGCACGCCATGAAGACGGACGAAGACCCGCTCCTGGCGATCTGGTGTTTGTGGATTGGCTAGGGAGAAGATGACGGACAAACCGTTCGCTATTCTTGAAGCGCCCTCGGTCCTTGGTCTTTTCCCCAAGGGCGTCGAGACGTTGCCCGATGCGCTGCTCGCCGCCGGACTCGCTGCGCGGCTTGGTGCAAGCCATGCCGGCCGTGTCGAGCCGCTTCCCTATAGTTTCAAGCGCGACGCCGAGACCTTGCTGCTGAACCCGCGCGCAATTGCCGATTATTCCATTATGCTCGCCGACGCTGTCGGCGGCTTGCTGGCTGCTGAAACGGTTCCGGTGGTGCTCGGCGGCGATTGCTCGATCATGCTCGGCTGCCTGCTGGCGCTCAAACGCCGCGGCCGTTACGGTCTTCTGTTCCTCGACGGACACGCCGATTTCTACCAGCCAGTGGCGGAGCCCAATGGCGAAGCGGCGTCGATGGACTTGGCGCTTGCTACAGGGCGCGGCCCGGCGGTAGTCAGCAATATCGAAGGTCGCTCGCCGCTGGTGCGCGATGAAGACGTGGTGGCATTGGGCCGCCGCGACGCCGCCGACGCGGAAGAGCACGGTAGCCAGCGCATCGAGGATACCGCGATCAAGGTGTTGGATCTGGGCGCCGTGCGCTCCGCCGGCGCCAAGTCGGCGGCGGCATGTGCGATCGAGTGTCTGTCGGCGCCCGCACTTGACGGTTTCTGGGTGCATCTCGACGCCGACGTGCTCGACGACGGGATCATGCCGGCGGTCGACTACCGCATGCCCGGCGGGCTGTCATGGGACGAGCTCACAACTGTCTTGCGCGCAGCCATGGCCACGGACCACATAATGGGAATCGACGTCACGATCTTCAACCCCAAGCTCGACGGCGGTGGCCAAATCGCCCGCAATTTCGTCGAGGCACTGGCCATGGGACTCAAACGCTGAAAACTACTTCAGCGTCACCTGCA
>JBOHKD010000149.1:0-4467 GCA_050728895.1 Aestuariivirga sp. | reverse complement strand
ATGCATCCCCAAGCGACGGATTGGCCGTTGAAATGAAAGCGCTTGTCCATGGGTAGCATTGCCAACCCTCAAAACCTATTATATAGATAAAATAGGTTACAACAATCGAATATTGTTGGCAACCCATAAAATTCCGATATTGGGTTACAGGGAGCAAATGCACAGCTGGGTCAAATACGGGTTTTTCGGCGGGCAGGTTAGCCTCGATTTCGTCAACACAGTCGATGACGAGGGCAAGACGCGCGAAGTAAACGCTATTCCGGATTGGAAGACCGTCCTGACATGGGCCCTCAAGGCGGGCATCCTCAGTGCTAAGGAGGCACACTCACTTACGCAATCTGTCAATGAGGCACGCATTGCGGATGAACTAGACCAGCTGTACGCATTTCGCGAACGGCTGTGGAGCGTGCTTCGGAATTTTGCAGCCGGCCGGGCAGTTGACACAGAGAAAGCCAGGGCCATCAGTAACACGATCCAATGGGCGGTTCAGAAAGCCTCCATTGTGCAGGATGTCCAGGCGTTTCGCTGGTCCGTTTTTCAAACCGAACTTGGGATAAGCTTGATTCGTGCGCGCCTAGCCCTTGCTGTCTCTGACTTAATAACAGGTCAAGACCTGCGGCAATTGAGAGAATGCGGTCGCTGTACGGGTTTGTTTCTACATCACGGCCGCGGCTTAGGTCGCCGGTGGTGTCGAATGAATACCTGCGGGAACCGCGCCAAGATTGAGAGGTTTCGAAGCAAATCAGAATAGGCTTCCGGGAAAGTGCGCTAGGCCGGCTCGGAAGGCTCGTCCTCAGGCTCCGGAAAATGCATTTCCAGCGGCGTCTGCTCATCGCCGTCGAGAGGGTCTTCATCGGCGGTGAGTTCGCCAACACCGCGCGGGATGGGCATGTCGAATCCGGGCGGCAAATCGGCATCGAGGAGGCCAGCACCTTTGAGTTCCTGCATCCCCGGCAGATCGGCGATGTCATTGAGGCCGAAATGCGAGAGGAAGGCATCCGTCGTGCCATAGGTCACGGGCCGTCCCGGTGTCCGGCGGCGGCCGCGCATTCTCACCCAACCGATTTCAAGCAAAATATCGAGCGTGCCCTTGGAAATCGAAACGCCGCGAATGTCCTCGATTTCCGCCCGCGTCACCGGTTGGTGGTAAGCGACGATCGCCAAGGTCTCAAGGGCGGCCTTCGACAGGCGCCGCTGCGCCACTTGCTCGACGCGCAGAATGAAGCTCAAATCCTCGGCGGTGCGCAAGGTCCATTTGCCCGCCACCTCCATCAGATTCACCCCGCGATTGGCGTAGTTGGCCTTGAGATCGGCAAGCAGGGAATGCACATCGGCGCCCTCGGGCAAAACACCTTGGAATTTCTCCAGCGCCACGGGCTCGGCGGCGGCGAAGAGTATGGCCTCGAGGATGCGCAAATGCTGGTCGCGCCCGGCGCGTGGATGCAGCGTGACGATGGTGGATTCCCCGGCGTCCGCCGTTTCCTCAAGGATAGAGTTGGTGTGCATCGCTATCGCTCCTTCGCCGTCATCCGCCTCAAGCGGCCACGCGGCGCATATAGATCGGTTTGAATGCCGCTTCCTGGCGGAGTTCAAGAACGCCTTCGCGGACAAGTTCGAGACTGGCGGTAAAGCCCGATGCCGTCACCGAGCGGCGCATTTCCGGATCGGCCAGATATTCGGCGAGCCAGCGATCCATCGTGCCCCAGCCGGTCATGGCGCCAACCAGACGTTCGAGCACGGCTCGGGCTTCCTTGACGGTGACGGCGCGCAGCTTGTGCACCGTGTAGCTTTGGTGGCGTATCTTCTTCTGGCGCCGCTCGGCATAGGCTTTCAACAGGTCGACGAGATTGTCGGCATATTCACGCCTCGTTTCAAAGACGAGCGGCTCAGGCGCCCCGCGGCCGTGGATGTCGCGGCCGAGCAGATTGCGGGCCATGAGGCTCGCTGATGCCTCGCGCATGGCTTGCAGGCGTTGCAGGCGGAAGGCAAGTGCCGCCGCCATGTCTTCGGGGAGTTGCTCATCTCCGCCCGGAGGTGCCGGGAGCAGCAAGCGCGACTTGAGATAGGCAAGCCACGCGGCCATCACCAGATAATCCGCCGCCAGTTCCAATTGCAGCTTGCGGGCTTTCTCGATGAAAACCAGATATTGCTCGGCAAGGGCGAGAATGGAAATCCGCGCCAGGTCGATCTTGTGGTGGCGGGCGAGTTCGAGCAGCAGGTCCAGTGGACCCTCGAAACCGTCGACGTCGACGATCAGCGCTTCCTCCGGTTCCATCGCGGGATCGCCGCGCACCGGCGTAGCACCATCGGGCCAAGCCTCCGGTTGCTGTTCTGCTTCACCGCCGTTCAAGCTGCTGTCCCCCAGATGATTCGTGCGTTCGCAAACAATCTATCCCTAGTTTCATGCCGACACGAGAGCTTCGAGATCTTTAAGCGCGGCTTTGCGGTCAAAAGGTT
Source organism: Aestuariivirga sp. (assembly GCA_050728895.1). GTDB lineage: Bacteria > Pseudomonadota > Alphaproteobacteria > Rhizobiales > Aestuariivirgaceae > Aestuariivirga. The sequence goes on along the minus strand of JBOHKD010000149.1, from coordinate 2,010 downwards.
GCGGCTTGCGGGCCGATTTGAGAGCCATTGCGGCGCGCCTTCGGGCCTTGCCGCGAAGCCCGCCAGCAGCCCCCGCCACTTGTTCCATCTCGGCCATAATGCCATTGCAGTGAAGCACCACATCGCAGCCCGCGGCCAGGGCGCGCATGGTTTTCTCGGCCAGACTGCCGCTCAGCGCTTTCATCGACAAGTCGTCGGTCATCAACAGGCCGTGGAAGCCGATCTCCTGCCGGATCACCTTTTTAACGATGGTGGGCGACAGGGTTGCCGGACGCTCGGCGTCGAAGGCGGTAAATACTACATGCGCCGTCATCGCCATGGGCGCGTCGGCGAAGGCGGCAAAGGGCGGAAAATCGATCGTGCGCAGTTCCTCCGCCGAGGCATCGACGACGGGAAGTCCCAAATGGCTGTCGAGGCCCGCGCGGCCGTGACCGGGAATGTGCTTGATAACGGTCATAACCCCGCCATCCATGAAGCCCGCCGCATGGGCCCTGGCCAGCACCATGACCCGCTCGCGGGCATCGCTATAGGCGCGGTCGCCGATGATATCGTGGGCACCCGGCTGAGGCACATCGAGCACGGGCAAGCAATTCGCGGTGATGCCGGCGGCGATCAGATCCTCGGCCATGAGGCGTCCGACATTTCGCGCCGACCGCAAGGCCAGAAGCGGATCGCGTTCATAGAGCCTGCCATAGACGCGCGCGGGCGGATATTTCGGCCAGGCGTTTAACGGCGGCCCAAGCCGTTGCACGCGGCCTCCCTCCTGATCGATGAAGACCGGAGCATTGCTTCGGCCGACGGCGGCGCGGAATGCCGCGGTCAGCGCTTTCAGTTGAGCTTGCGTTTCGCAATTGCGCCGGAAGAGAATAAGGCCCCAGGGATTATAGTTCCGGAAAAACGCCGTTTCCCCGGGATGCAACGCCGGTCCGGCGCAGCCCGTAATAAAGGCGCCAATGGTTTTGGATGACGGCAATTTCTACTGTTTGCGGACCAGGCAATCGCGCTCGCCCGCGGCAAACAGCGAACTGCAAATCTGCGAGGCCTGATCGCGCGTCGCCAGGGGACCAAGGCCAAGACGATGGCGGGTGCTGCCGGCAACGGTCGCCTGGGTGATGTTGGATGGCAGTTTGCCGATGACCGATGGATATTTCGAACTCAGGCGGGCGTATTCCGTTTGCGCCTCTTCCTGGCTGCGGAACGAGGCGAGCTGCACCACATAGCCGCTGCCGCCGGATTGCTTGGTCTCCGTTTCCTTCGGAAGCGCGGCGACTTTGGTTTCGGTGGTTTGCGGCTTCGGCGCGGCTTCGACGGTGGCGGTCTCCTTGGCGGCTGCCGTATCCTGTGAGGGCGCGCCGGTACTTTTTTTGTTGCCGCTGAAGAGATCGAAAAGTGTGCGCTTGCGGGCCGCCGGAGGTTGCTTCGGCGTGGCATCCGCTTGCGACAGCGTTCCGGTCCCGACACCCTCTTGCGAGGGCGCGGTGACCTCTCCCGGGGGCACAATCACGACAGGTTCGGCACCCAGCGAGGCAGTATCGTCCGCCGCCGGCTTCTTCTTGCTTGCCGCCGTGGCTTTCTTCTCGACCGGTGGGGACTGCGTTTCGGGCTTAAGGGTTGCGGGCTTAAGGGTTGCGGACGACGCCGCCGATCCGGAATCGCTTGTGGCGGAAGTCTCGTTATCCGTACCTGTCGCTGGCAACAGGGAGGCGATGTTGTCTTCACCCTGCGCCGCGGTTTTTGTCTTCACCACTTCGACCGCCGACTGCCCGGCGGCGGCCACGACATTTTGATCCGTACTCTGATCGGCCTTGCCCTCGGTGTTCTGTTCGGGAGCCGGTGGCAGCGGCACGGCCTCCTCCTCACCCTGCCCCTGGTCCTGTTCATTGTTGCCGGTGGGTTGTGGAATTCCCGATTGATCGAGTTGCAGGGTTTCCGGCTCGATGGGCGTCACCTCGGTGGGAACAACCGTATCGCCAGTGACTTCCCGGTCGCCGACGATGCGGTCGTAAATCT
>JBOHKD010000148.1:0-4490 GCA_050728895.1 Aestuariivirga sp. | reverse complement strand
GTTCAGAATGCGGCAAATCCGACGAGAACTCATGTTTTTGGTCCACGAAGGAAAACGAACAGACCGGCGCCGGCGATCAACCCCGCCCCAAACAACGTGCGCGGGCCGGGAATTTCCCCGAAAATCAACAGGCCGAACAGAGTGGCCCAAAGCAGCGCCGTGTAGCCGAAGGGCGCGATGATGTTGGCCGGCGCCGCGGCAAAGGCGCGGATCAGACAAAAGTGGCTGACAACTCCGATGAGGCCCAAGAGAAGCATCAGGCCGGCGTCGGCAAGCCCGGGCGCGACGGCGGCAAAGGGCAGCAATCCGCCGCAGAACAAAACTCCGGAAAGCGCCGTGTAAAACAAGGTTGTCACCGGCAAATCGGCGCGATGCAAAAGCCGGGTCGCGATCTGATAGAGCGCATTAGCGAGAGCGGCCAGGAAAGGAAACAGCATGGAAAGCGAAGAATCCATGTCCATCCGGCCGATGATCACCCATACGCCGATCAGGCCGGCAAAAACGCTTGCCCATACGCTTGGGCTCACTTTTTCATGGAGAACGAAGACCGAAAGCGCGGCGACAAGAACAGGCGCCACCCAAATAATGGCTGAAAAATCGACGAGCGGCATGGTCTTAACCGCCAACATCCCAAACAAGGTCGCGCCAAGGAGAAAGCCTGACCGCAGAATTTGCAATAGAGGCTGGCGCGAGATCATGAGGCGCGGGTCGCGCCAGGCAATGAAAACGCTCACCAAAACCGTGTGCACGAAAAAGCGTGCGAAGGCGATTTCCGCCGTCGGATAGGTTTTGAGCAAGATGCGCGCGGTTGAATCCTGGCAGACGAACAGGCAGGTCGTGGCCAGCATCCAAAGGATTCCGGTCCTGATCGCCGCGCCGCTCGCCGCTGGCACCGGGCCGGAAGAGGCGTGTTGGGGGGAGGCTATTGGATCGCCGGGGGAGCTGGCCGCGGCCGATACTTTGCGGGTCATGCAATGCTCAAATCAACGATTCCGAATGCGGTGCGGCGAAGCGGTAGCCGAATGCCGGGGCTTTTTCCAGCCCGCTCACGGGCCATGCCGGCTAGGCGTCACCGGTGAACGCTGAAAAACATCAAATTTCGAAGCCAGACCGCACGCGATCGAGAAACCCTGCACGACCGTCGGCTCCATCATTCACAGCGTGGTGCCTGAAACGCGAGCAAGTGCTCGATTACCTCATCGGGCCTATCCAAAGGCAAGAAATGCCCGCCGTTCTTGACCGTCGCCGTTCTAACGCCGGGCACAATTTGCCGGTCTCGTTCCCTTTCATCGGGCCGTGACCAATCTTGATCACCCCAAAGCAGGAGGACAGGAATCCTTATTTTCGAATAGGCCTTGGTTGCCGTTTCCCACGTCTCGGCGTTCCGAAGCAGACTAATAAAGGCGCGATAATGACCACTCCGGTTGCCCGTTAAATACATTTCCTTCAACAGCTCTGGTGGGATATGCCGTGGGTTCGATACGCCGCCCTCGAGCACTGCCTTCATCACGAAGAAGGTACGCAGACGCATTACCGTCTCACCGAGAACCGGTATACCGCTCAATCCTATGATGAAACGGGCGAGAAGAGAGCTGCGCAGAATACCGCGGCCCTTCGCGTAGTCATATGGATTGATCGCCACCACACGAGAAACACGGGGGTTATTGCGAGCCGCGAGAATAAGCGAGATGGAGCCCCCGATCGAAACTCCTGCTAGCGTGACGTCACGCAGGTCCAAGGCCTCAAGAAAGCCTTCGACCGCGCCGGCAAAAAATGCGGCGTCATATTTTGCGGGCGGTATCTCGGAATAGCCATGGCCGGGGTAATCGAGTGCATAGACGGTAAATCTTTTCGAAAGCTCGGGCACGACCTTCTCGAAGAGATCGAGCTGCGTTCTGAGTGTGTGCAACAGCACCAGGGCAGGGCCTTCGCCAACCTTAATGTAACGAAGGCGAGTGCCATCGACGCTGACGTATTGAATCGGGATGTTCGGCGCCCAGAGCAGTCGTATCGGAGTTACCGGTCTCGGCCGCATCGCCTCCACAATGAAGGAAATGAGCACGACGCCTGTTCCTGCGATAACCAGACCGAGGAGAGCAGGGATCAGAATATCCAACATGGCGTCCTCCTTATGACTCGACGACGACATCGCTTTCGGCCTGAGCTTGGCACGCGAGGATGTAGCCGCGGGATTTCTCTTCTTCTGTTAAAGAATCCTCGACCGGCATATGCACCTTGCCTGAAAGCAGCTTGATACGGCACGCTCCGCATGTTCCCGATCGGCATGCGTTGTCGATATAAACGTTCGCCTTGTCGGCTGTGTCGAGAATGGTCTCGGCCTCGGAAATCTGGGCGGACACCTGCGACATTTGAAAAATAACCCGCCCAATAATCCGGCCAACGGCTCTGGTCTTGGCAGCCGGATCACGGGTGATCGTTCCAAACGCTTCCTTCTTGATTAGTCGGGGAGGCATGCCCAAACCGATCAATGCGCCAGTTACGGCCTCCATCATCGCCGGTGGGCCGCATAGATGGACACGCTGTGTCGCGATATTCGGAATAGCGGATGCGAGGAATGCCTGGTCGATGTGTCCTCTAGGTCCCTGCCAATCCTCGTCCTTTGGATCGCTCATGGTAACCGCGACCTGCAAACGGCTGTTACGCAATTGAAGCGTCGCGATCTCCTCCCGGAACAGGTAGTCGCTCGGGTTGCGGAAGCCCAGAATCAAATGGATGTCGCCTGGCCAGCACCTCTCGGTCAAAAAGCGCGTCACGCTCATCAGCGGCGTAATTCCAACGCCGCCGCCGATCAGCACGACGCTTTCTTCTTCATTGCCATTGAAAGTAAAGGTCCCATTTGGGGCCAGCACCTCAAGGGCGTCGCCCGGCCTTACCCCTTCATGCAGCCAGCGTGAAACGAGCCCATGCGCCTCGCGTTTGACGGTGATCTCGATCCAGTCCCGGCAAGCCGGCGAGGACGCTATAGTGTACGAGCGCTTCGTCGGAATACCTGATGGCTCGATGGCCAGCGTCAAAAACTGCCCCGGCAGGAATTCGAATGGAATTTTGCCGCCTGTTGGGTTGATGAGCCGGAAGGTTTTGACATTGTGTGTAATCTCGATGGTTTCGGCCAATTCAAGCGCGCCGGACCATTTGATTTTGCCAGTGGCAGGGTCATTCTGCCGATAGGGGATAGGGTCCGGTCGAATCCTCGATCGGTTCGGGCGGATTGGCGTCGGTTGATGCCGAACGCCGGCGCTTGGAAAGCACCTGCCGAAGGCAAGAAGAAGCTTGGGGGACCCGCTGACGCGGATTTTTCCGCGAAGGAACGCCCAAACCAAGCTGTGTTCCTTCGCTAAAAAGCCGAGCCAAGTTTGGCTGTCCGCGGTGACCCTGAGATCGGGTGAGCCGACATGACCGTCATATACGCGTATGGTGGCGTCCCGGATGACGACAGTCGCCTTCCGCTGTTCATTGCCGGTAAACTCGAAATGGTAAGTAGCATGCAGATCCCGCGATTGGTTAGGTTGAAACACGAAGGGCAAGAATAGCAGCATCCCTTCTATACTTCGCGGGTGCAGCGCGTTTCCGACCGGCTTGACGGTCTTGTACTTCCATCTTTTTCTCGCATACGCCTCGGCGTCCGAGCCCTTGATGACATAGACGGGCTCTGGCTTCTCTTGCAGCGGCTTCACTACTTCCTGAATATGGCGCGCGCGATCCCTGAGATACGGACCAATGACATCTTCTCCAGCTGGGCACACCGCCATGCAGTAAGCCGACTTGTAATTCGCCCCATGCGACAGGCTTTGCCACATCGATGCGGTTTCAGGCTCGCTGGCGCGGCTGCGATAGTCGAAGGCATCCTTGCTGTCGGCGACCTGTTCAACCCAGTCGGTAAAGCCTCCCATGAACTCGCGGTAGTTATGCGTGAGGCAAGCGGCAAAATTAAATCCCCCGTCCGGGGCGATGGCGCCGACGGGACAGGCCGTCACACATAGCCTGCACTCCAAGCAAGGATTGTAATCGATTGGTACGTTGTGTTCCGTTACCTCGGCATCGAACAACACGGTTCCCAACAAGATGAAGTTACCGAACTTCGGGTGAATGACATTACGATGGATGCCCATGTGACCGAGACCAGCGGCCACGGCAACCGGCTTATGGGACACGACCCAAATAGCGGAGCCGGGGAATTGGTACATCTCCATCGGAAAGCCCATTGACGGGCTGACCGCACGAATTCCCATCGCCTCCAGCCGCTGCACGATCCGGCGACCGATTTCGTCCACGCGGCCGCCTGTGTGGTGGAACTCGAGATTGGCGACAGAACGCGCCGGGCTGCGAACAGGCTCCCGGTTCATCCGCACGACGAAGCTCAGCAACGTCTTGGTCCAAGGGTAGTTGTGCAGAAGCTCGTCCCTCTGAGAATCGAGGGCCGGGCGATCGATCTCCACCAAGCCAGCATCGTCGGCGCCGCAATCCAACGC
>JBOHKD010000147.1:0-4498 GCA_050728895.1 Aestuariivirga sp. | reverse complement strand
GAAGACCGGTTCGCCGCCGATATTCTTGCCAAGCGCCAGAGCGAGACTCTGGCCGGTTTTCTCAAAGGCTTCGGATGCCACCAATTCCCTGAGATAGACGGTTTCGCGTTTGCTGTTGGGCAACTCGATGCCAATGGCGTTGCGCCCGGAAACGACGGCGACGCGGGCTGAAATGGCACTCATGGAGCGCGCGATGTCGTCGGAGAGAGAGATCACCCGCGAGGATTTGATGCCGGGGGCGGGCTCAAGCTCGTAAAGTGTGACGACCGGACCCGGTCTCACCTTGACGATCTGACCCTTGACGCCGAAGTCGTCGAGAACGCCTTCCAGCATGCGGGCGTTCTGTTCGAGAGCATCATCGGAGAGATCCGCCAATTTGCCGATGCGCTTGGGTTCGGCCAGCAAAGTGAGAGGCGGAAGTTCGAAGTCCTCGGATTTCGGAAGACGGTCCTTCTTGATTCGCTTGCCCGGTTTCACCGTTTTGCCCTGGCGATTGATGCGGGAAGCGCCAGGCTCGTCGTCATCCGTATCGCCAGCGAGATCCATCTCCACATCATCTTCTTCGGCCTCGCCCAAATAACGCGGCATCATTGTTGCCGCCTGGCGCGACAGGACCGGTTCGATGCGGCGGCCATGGCGAGCCGGGGCCAGGCGCGACAGAATGTCGCCCTTGGGTGCCAGGGCATTGGCTTTTCTCTGGCGGCGGCGCTCGCGCCAGTCATTGTAGAGATGCCTTATGGCGGCGAGCACCCGGTACAGGGCCGCCTTTCCGAAGGCTGCGATCCTCCCGGTATTTTCATCCGCCGAGATGCGGCCGAACCCTACGGCGCGAAACCCCAGCCGCACGGCAAGAACGGCCATCACGAGGGCGGCGGCAAGCTTCGCCACCATCCCTTTCAGGCCGATGGCGAGCAGCGCCAGAAGAAACCCGTGCAGAACATCGCCGGCATTGCCGCCAAGACCCACAGCCAGCGGCCAGTTGGTGGGTGCGGGCAGGCCCGCGAGTGCCGCACCGCTACAGAAGACGCAAGCCACCCACGCGGCAAGCGAGCGCAAGGGGCGGTCGATGCCGCCGTGCCCCAGCAACGCAGCACTCCAGGCCATGGGAATGGCGATCAGCGCCAAGACCGCGAGGCCAAGGAGCTGCATCAACTCGTCGGCGGCGACCGCACCGGGATAGCCCAGCCAATTTTCCGCGGCGCGGTCGAGCGAATGATTGAGCGAAGGATCGTTCACCGACCATGTGGCAAGGGCAATGCTGGTAGCGATCAGACAGGCGAAGATTGCAAGACCGGCAAGTTCAAACAGCCGGTTCTTCAGAAAGCGGCGGATCGCCGCGGGAACCGCGCTGTCATCGGTATCATAGGAGGGATTATACGCCATGCTGCCTCACTGCCGGGCGGACGCCATGGCCCTCGGCAATAACAAATCGTTAACGGCAGTCTGGCGGCACATGGTTAAAGTGCCGTTAAACCACAATGCAACTGAGCGGAGATTCAGTTGTAGGCGCGCTCGCCGTGATCGACGATGTCGAGGCCTTCGCGTTCCTGCTGCTCGGCGACCTTCAGCCCTGTTGTATATTTACAGATGGTCAGGGCGATGAAGCTGACGATAGCGGTCCACACAGCCGCAATGACGACCGCCGCGATCTGCGCGCCGATTTGCGTAGTCGCTACATATTCGGCCACCTTGCTCGACGTATCGGCGGCGAGGTAGTCGGTGACGCCGACGCCGCCAATTGCCGGATTGACGAAGATGCCCGTGAGGATGGCGCCGAGCATGCCGCCAATGCCATGGATGCCGAAGACGTCGAGGGCGTCGTCATAGCCGAGCTTGCCCTTGAGCCAGACGACCGCCCACAGACAGACGAAACCGGCAGCCGCGCCGATCACGATTGCGCCGCCCGGCCCCACCCAGCCGCAAGCCGGAGTTATCGCAACCAGACCCGCAACCGCGCCCGATGCGCCGCCAAGCAGGCTCGGGTGGCCGCGGAATAGCCATTCACCGGACATCCATGCCAATGCCGCCGCACCGGTAGCGATCGTGGTGTTGAGGATCACCAGCGCCGTCAGGCCGTTTGCCTCCAAATTGGAACCGGCGTTGAAGCCGTACCAGCCGAACAGCAGAAGACCCATCCCTGCGAGCGTGAAGGTCAAATTATGGGGCGCCATCAGGTCCTTGCCGTGGCCGACGCGCTTGCCCAGCATGAGCGCGCAGACAAGACCGGCAACGCCCGCGTTGATGTGAACCACCGTGCCACCGGCAAAGTCGATCGCCCCCCGGTTAAACAGATAGCCGTTGGTGGCGTTCACCGCCGCGCCGTAACTCGCAAGCACGGCATTCCTTGCATCGTCGGTCGCCGCCGCGGCGAGATCGGCCAGATATTTCATGGCCGCATCCTCGCCAACGATCGAGGAGATCAGGCTGAGATTATCGGCATTCAGCGTATAGGCGTCGGGGCCGGCCCAGAACCACACCATGTGCGCCATGGGCAAATAAGCGAAGGTGAACCAGATCACCATGAACAGCAGCACCGCCGAAAACTTCATGCGCTCGGCAAAAGCGCCGACGATGAGAGCCGGTGTGATGCAGGCGAAGGTCATCTGGAAAATGACGAAGGCGAGTTCGGGGATATTGGTTTCCTTCGAGAAGGTTCCGATTTCGGAAGCTGTCGTCACCCCCCCGAGGAAAGCCTTGGAGAAGCCGCCGATGAATGGATTGAGGCCGGCGAAGGCATTGCCGCTGAAGGCCAGCGAGTAGCCGTACAGCACCCAGAGAATCGACACGATGCTGAAGATGACGAGAATTTGCGTCAGCACGGACAGCACGTTCTTCGTGCGCACCAGACCACCGTAGAACAGTGCCAGGCCGGGCACGGTCATCAGAACGACGAAAGCCGTGGCGGTCAGCATCCAGGCCGTGTCGCCCTTGTTGACCGTGGCCGCCGCTTCGGCAATCGATGCGGGTAATACCACCGCGAGCATCAATCCTGCCGGAAGCACGCAGCCGATCCGGCGCAAAACACCAAGAGACATCATTTTCCCCTCATTCCCATCACTAGATTGCAAAACAAGTTTCATGCCAGACGGGAAATTCCATATATGCTATTGTAATTGTTTAGTGATTCAAATCCGCTGAACAATCAGGGCTTTATAAACTGCCTGATATTTCATCGTAAAATCCATGCTGCACATATTTTGATCATTCGAGATGCTTGCGTGTAGGCCGGAACATGGGCCATCAAACACCATGCCTGAGAAATTCGATGTCATCGTCATCGGCGCGGCCTTGAACGGGCTTGCCGCGGCACTTGCGCTGGGAGGCAATCGGGTTCGGCGGCCGCTGGATGTGCTTGTCGTCGATGCCAAGAACCCGGAAAGCTTCGCCACTTCCACTTTCGACGGAAGGGCGACGGCGGTCACCGCCACGGCGCGGAAGATGTTCGAGGCCCTAGACGTGTGGAAGACGATAGAGCCCGTGGCGCAAGCAATGAACGAAATCATTGTTACCGATGCGGGCGCGCACGAAAAAATCCGGCCTACACTTTTGCATTTTGATGAAAGCGACATGAGCGGCGGAGCCTTGGCGCATATGGTCGAGAACCGTCATCTCCATGATTGCCTCCTGCAACGCGCGAGAACGGCTCCCAACATCACCTTCGCCACCGGAACGGCGGTCAGTGCCTATGGCTTCGGTCCCGGCCCCGCCCGGGTCGAACTCGCCGACGGTTCAAGCTATCGCGCCAATCTCATCGTGGCGGCCGACGGGCGAAAATCGCCAGCACGCGAGGCCGCGGGCATCGCCGTCCATGGCTGGGATTATGGCCAGACGGCGATTGTCGTGAGCGTCGAACATGAGCACCCGCATCACGGAAGAGCTGAAGAACATTTCACGCCTTCTGGACCGTTTGCCATCCTGCCACTGCCGGGAAACCGTTCCTCGCTCGTGTGGACGGAGCGAAACGAAGATGCGAGGCGCATACTGGCGTTGCCGGAGAAAGATTTCCTGCAAGAGCTGATGGCGCGGTTCGGCGATCATCTCGGAAGTGTCCGTATCGTTTCGGAACGGCATAGCTATCCTTTGGCGCTTTCGCTGGCGCAGGAATTTTCAGGCCCCCGGCTGGCGCTCGTGGGTGATGCGGCGCATGTGCTTCATCCTCTCGCCGGCCTTGGCTTCAATTTGGGCCTGCGCGATATCGCGGCACTGGCGGAATGCGTACATGACGCGGTGGCGCTGGGGCTCGATCCCGGCGGGGAAGCAGTGTTACAGCGCTATGCTATGTGGCGGCGTTTCGATACCGTGCTCACGGCGGGGGCCCTCGACGGCCTCAACCGGCTCTTCGGCAACGACAACTCACTGCTCAAGCTGCTGCGCGATCAGGGGCTAGCAGCAGTAAATCGGCTTCCGGCGCTGAAAGCAGGCTTTGCCGCCCATGCGACGGGCCCCGTGGGACCATTACCTAAATTGCTGCGCGGCGAACGTCTTTAGCCGCGCGAGC
>JBOHKD010000146.1:0-4518 GCA_050728895.1 Aestuariivirga sp. | reverse complement strand
TTGCGGGAAAATCCACCCCGCCCCGGCGGCGGCAAAACTTTCGGCGTTGCGCAACTGGTCGTTGTCGAGCGCGTGCGGCAGCGGCACCAGAATGGCGGGCCTGCCGATGACACCGAGTTCGGCGATAGTCGAAGCACCGGCCCGGCAGATAACTAAATGTGATTCCGCAATAAGTCTCGGCATGTCCATGAAAAATAAAGCCAAATTGAAGTTGTCGAGAGTGGCATATTCTTCTTCCAAGCCGTCTATATCCTCAGGCCTGCACTGTTGGACGATTTTGAGGCCCTTGAGCATCTCGCGGGAAAACTGCTTGATTACCTTCGGCATGAATTCACCGAAGAAGCGGGCACCCTGGCTGCCACCGAAAATCAGGAGATTGAACGATCCAGCGGACGAGATCGCAGGGTAGGATACTGCTTTCTCTTTAAGAACGATATCGCGCACCGGATTGCCGGTGAATACCACTTTCTTTCGAGCACCCGGCGGCAGGCCCCGGACATTCGGAAACGAAGCGGCAATTTTCGTGGCAAGCCCCGCGAGCATGCGGTTTGCCCGGCCCATCACCGCATTCTGGTCGTGCACGCAGGTTGGAATGCCGAGCCTCGTGGCCGCAAGGATGGGCGGAAACGACGGATAGCCACCGAAGCCCACCACGGCCAAGGGCCTAACCTTCTCCAGAATACCCGATGCTCGGGCATAGCCGCGATAGAGTCGCAAAGCACCGCCCGGCAATCGCAAAGGCCGATTGAGCGACAGTGTAGCCGAGGGCACGATATGAGTCTCAACCGCTGGAAAGGACTTGCCGTAGTCTTTCACCCGTTCATCGGTCATCAGATGAATGTCGTAGCCGCGGCGCACCAGTTCTTCCGCCAAAGCCTGGGCCGGAAACAGGTGCCCCCCGGTGCCGCCGGCGGCGAGAACGATTTTCCCCTTCTCTCCATCACCGGCCTTGAGCCGGTGACCCAGACTGGATGGCCGCCTCTCTCGGGTCGAGCCCGAGAACAGGCTTGGGCGGCCATGGAGAGAATCTTTGAATTTTCCGCCGTTGTTTTGCTTCATCGAGTTTTTGGCCATCGCGCTAAGCTGGGAGTGGTCTGCCAGAGGATCGCCGGCCGAGCGCCAGCACCAGTCCCATGGCAAACGCCATGCCGATGAGCGAGGAACCGCCATAGGAGATGAATGGCAGCGTCATGCCCTTGGTCGGCAGGAGCGAGACATTGACCCCCATGTTGATCAGCGCCTGAAAGCCGAAGATGATCGCCAGCCCGCTCATGGCAAGCGCTGGAAAGGGATCGGGCTCCGTCTTCGCCCGCTGCAAAATGCGCAGCACGATGAAGGCAAAAAGCGCCATCAGCAAAAGGCAGGCGATCAGGCCGAATTCCTCGCCCACCACCGCGAAGCTGAAATCCGTATGCGCGTCGGGCAGGATCTGCTTGGCCTCGCCGCCGCCGGGGCCCGTCCCCATCAGTCCGCCATTGCGGAAGGCCTGAATGGCGGTGTCGACCTGAAAGGTATCGTGCTTGCCCGGATTGAGGAAGCGGTCGATGCGCGAGGCCACATGCGGCACTTGTGAATAGGCAACCACCAGACCGGCGCCGCCAAGTGCCGCAAGGCCGAAAACCCGAAACCATGGGATGCCATAGATCAGCAGCATCGCGCCAAAAGTAATGGCAACCAGCACAGTCTGGCCGTAATCCGGCTGCATGACGAGGAGGCCGATGAATACAGCGCCGAGCATGAAGGCCACCAATTGACCCGGCATTTCCGGGCGCCGGGCACCTTCGGCCAGGAACCAGGCGGCGAGAACGACAAACCCCGGCTTGGCGAATTCCGAAGGCTGTAGGCCCACCGGTCCCACATTGATCCAGCGATGCGCGCCATTGATTTCCGGCCCCCAGGCGAGTGCCGCCGCCATCAGCGCAATCGCCGCCGCGAACAGCGTAAACCCGGTGCGCCGCGCCTGTTGCTGCGTGAAGAAGGAAAGTGTCAGCAGAATTGCCATCGCGGGAGCGAGAAAGGAGAGCTGGCTTTTGAAGAAGTGGAAGGAATCAAGCCCGATGCGTTCGGCCACCGGTGGGCCCGCCGCCATGCTGACAAGCACGCCCGCCGCCATGAGCAGCATCACCGCCGACATGAGCCCGCGGTCCACGGTGAACCACCATTGGGCGAGAAGTCCGCGATCCCTACGTCCCAACAGCATGGCGCCCTCCCTTGCCAGGTGTCAGACGCGACACGGCCTCCATGAACGCTTCGCCCCGCGCTTCGAAATCGGGATAGTGGTCGAAGGAGGAGCAGGCGGGCGACAACAGCACCACCGCGTCCTTTCGGCCTTGCGCCAAAGCATCGCGCGCCGCCGCTTCTACCGCCCTGTCGAGTGTTCCGCATTTCTCCAGGGGAACGGAGCCAAGAGTGCTTGCGAATTCCTCCGTGGCCTGGCCGATGAGATAGGCTTTGACGATACGGGGAAACAGCGGCCGCAAGGCTTCGATGCCCCCGGCTTTGGCGATGCCGCCGGCGATCCAGTAGATCGTGTCGAAGGAAAGCAGCGCCTTCTCCGTCGCATCGGCGTTGGTCGCCTTTGAGTCGTTGATAAAGGCGACACCGGCGATGCGGCCCACCTCCTGCATCCGGTGTATAAGACCCGGAAAGCTCCACATGCCCGCCTCAATTGCGGCGACACTCACGCCAAGTGCGTGGGCTGCGCCATAAGCCATGCAGGCATTCTGCCAATTGTGGGCGCCCTTTAGGGCGGGCATGCCGCGAAGATCGATACGCGCCACTTCCTTGGCGTCACGAAGATCGCGCAAAATTCCATCAGCCGCCGAAATGCCGTCATCGAGCGTTCGTTCGACCGACACCCGCCGCACGTCGGCACCCGTGGCTATGCCGTCGGCGATCGCCGCCGACCACTCGTCATCGACGCTGCACAAGGCTGTCTGTCCCGGCCTTTGCCCTTTGAACAGGCGGGCTTTCACACGAGCATAATTCTCCATCGTGCCATGGCGGTCGAGATGGTCGGGGGCGAGGTTGGTGAGAATTGCGGCGTCCGGCCGCAATGTCGTCATGAGGTCGATTTGAAACGACGACAGTTCGAGAACGTAGACACGGCCTTTTGCGGGCGGGCGCATCAAAAACACCGCCGTGCCGATGTTTCCACCGATATCGGTATCCCTTCCCGCCGCCTTGAAGAGATGCCCGGTGAGTGCCGCCGTCGTCGATTTGCCGTTGGTGCCGGTGATGGCGACAATACTGGCTCCGGAGCCTTCGACTTCGCGCTGGAAGACTTCCGTATCTCCGATGATTTCAATGCCGGCCTGCTTTGCTTGTCTCACCGTCCAGTGCGGTTCGGGATGGGTGAGCGGCACGCCGGGGCTCAGCACCAGCGCATCGAGTGTCGCGAAGTCGAGCTTGCGCAAATCCGCGATTGCGAGACCGGCGGCACGGGCCTTATCGACCACGGGCGCAGAATCGTCCCATGCAAAAACTTCCGCGCCGCCAAGCCGCAGCGCCTCGATTACCGCGGTGCCGGATCGCGCCAGGCCGAAGACCCCCACCTTTTTGTTTTTGAAAGACCTGGCGGGGAACACTTTGGACCCTCACCGCAATTTGAGGGTCGAAAGGCCAAGCAACGCCAGCACGAAGGCGACGATCCAGAAACGGATGACGATAGTCGATTCCTTCCAGCCCTTCTGTTCGAAGTGATGATGCAAGGGCGCCATGGCGAAGACGCGCTTTCCCGTCATCTTGAAGGAAGCAACCTGAATAATGACGGAAGCGGTTTCGAGCACGAAGAGACCGCCGATGATCGCCAGCACGATCTCATGCTTTACCGCGACCGCGATGGCGCCGAGCGCGCCGCCGAGCGACAGCGATCCCGTATCGCCCATGAAAATCATGGCGGGGGGAGCGTTGAACCAGAGAAAGCCCAAGCCTGCTCCAACCATCGCGCCGCAGATGATGGCGAGCTCGCCCGTGCCCTTGACGAAATGCAGTTGCAGATATTCGGAGAAATTGAAATTGCCGACAAGATAGGCGATGAGCCCGAAGCTCCCCGCCGCGATCATTACCGGCACAATGGCGAGGCCATCGAGACCGTCCGTCATGTTGACCGCGTTGGCCGCACCCACGACAATGAATACTCCGATCAGGATGAAGAAGATGCCGAAGGCGATGAGCACGTCCTTGAAAAACGGCAGCGCCAGCGAACTCGCGAGCTGCTTGTCGCCGATCCACATGAAGGAGGCGACGGCCACTGCGGCGATGGCACATTCCATCAAAAGCCTCACCTTGCCGGAAAAACCATGCGTGGTGGAACTCGTCACCTTGAGAACATCATCGTAGAATCCGATGGCGCCGAATCCGAGGGTTACGAACAACACTACCCACACATAAAGATTGCGCAGATCAGCCCACAACAGCGTAGCCACGACGAGCCCTGAGAGGATCATCAGCCCGCCCATGGTGGGTGTGCCCTGTTTCTCGACGATGTGGCGTTGCGGGCCGTCCGAGCGAATAGGC
>JBOHKD010000145.1:0-4522 GCA_050728895.1 Aestuariivirga sp. | reverse complement strand
CATGATCCCAGTCCTTGTTCTGGTATTCGCTATCGTCGAGCACGAGGTATTGCACCAGTGGCTCGCCATAGACGCGCTGTCCCGCCATTTTGGCGCGCCGTATCGCCTCATGGGTTTGCTCGCAGCTCGTGTGCACGATGTACAGGGGACAACCCGCCATATCGGCGATCATGATGGCGCGGTTGGCGGCCTCGCCTTCCACTTCCGGCGGGCGTGAATAGGAATGGCCCTCGGGGCCGGTGACGCCGCGCGCCAGCAAATCCTGCTGCATGCGCGCCACCACATCGCCGTTCTCGGCATGGACCAGCGGCAGGGCTCCCAATTGGGCGCAGCGCTTGAAGGAATTATAGAGCTCATCGTCGTTGACCATGAGTGCCCCTTTGTAGGCCATGAAATGCTTGAAGGTGTTGATGCCGTAAGTCTTGACCACGGTCTCCATCTCATCGTGCACCTGCGGCGACCATGAAGTCACCGCCATATGAAAGGAATAGTCGGTTGTTGCCTTCTCCGCCTTGTGACGCCAGGCCTGATAGGCCTTGAGCATGGATTCGCCCGGAGACGGAATGCAGAAATCGACGATCATTGTGGTGCCGCCGGAAAGTGCCGCCTTGGTGCCCCATTCGAAATCGTCCGCCGACACCGTGCCCATGAACATGAGCTCCATGTGGGTATGGGGATCGATGCCGCCCGGCATGACATAGCAACCACCAGCGTTGATCGTCTCGCTGCCGGAAAGTTTGGAGCCCACCGCGACGATCTTACCGTCGTCGATCAGCACATCGGCGCGGGTTGAATGGTCATGATTGACGACGGTGCCGCCGCGAATGAGGATGGACATGGGGTTTCTCCTAACTTCCAAATTTTGCTTCGATCTCGCGGAAGAAGGCTCCCGCCAGCTTCCCGAAACTTTCCGGCGTCAATTTTATCTCGTCGCCGATCTTGAGTTTCAGAATGGATTTCTCCGGCTGGTATTTGATCGTGCTGTCGGCCAGCAGCACCTTCTTTCCCTCGCAGATCGAGGTACACAGCATCCGCACCTCGTTCAGCGCATTGCCGTCCTTGCCTTCCTTGCCTCGCAAACGGTGTACGAACAGCCGGTCGAGCGCCGGCACCATATGCCGCAGGAATTCTTGCTCAAATGCGGGCGATGCGTCCGCGAGATAGGCCTTCATCAGCGCCGTAACCGCGCGTTTGCAGGCGGTGATGGTGGCCTTGTCATAACTGCTCACACCCAGCATGATAGCTCCTCCGTAGGCTGATCGCTTATCACCTCATCTCCTTCGCGGAAAAAGGTCCGGCGAAGCCGGGGATGAGGGGGTGCCTCACAATAACCCTCACCCAGCGCTTTCGCGCCGCCCTCTCCCGCAAGGGGAGAGGGCGGGCATAGTTTGCTTTGCCTACATCGCCTTGGCGGCGTCGGTTACCGCGGAGGTCCACGCCCCTTCCGGCTTCTTGGTGATGACCGGATCGGAACCGCCTTTCATCAAGGTTTCAACCGTGCGGTCGGCGGCGGCAGTATCGAGTGTTCCGTCGGAGCCTTCGGTGAGCGCGTTGATCTCCTGCATCATGGTGGTCTGGTGCGCTTCCGTTTGCGAACCCGTGGTGTCGTTCTCAAGAACGATCTTGACCGCGTCCGCCGGATTGCCGCGGGCAAATTCCCAGCCCTTCATCGAGGCGTGCACGAACTTCGCCATGGTCGTGACGAAGGCCGGATCCTTCAGCTTGTCTTCCAGCACATAGAGGCCGTCCTCGAGGGTGGCGACACCCTGATCTTCATATTTGAACACCACGAGGTCTTCAGCCTTCATGCCGGCCTCGATCACCTGCCAGTATTCGTTGTAGGTCATGGTGGAAATGCAATCCGCCTGCTTTTGCAACAGCGGATCGACATTGAAGCCCTGTTTGAGGACGGTAATGCCGTCAACGCCGCCCGTGGTCGGAATGCCGAGCTGGCTCATCCACGACAGGAACGGATATTCATTGCCGAAGAACCACACGCCAAGGGTCTTGCCCTTGAAATCCGCCGGGCTGGCGATTCCGGTTTCCTTGCGGCAGGTGAGCATCATGCCCGAACGCTTGAACGGCTGGGCGATGTTGACCAGCAAATTGCCTTTCTCGCGCGATGCAAGTGCGGCCGGCATCCAGTCGACGATCACGTCGGCGCCGCCGCCGGCGATCACCTGCTCTGGCGCAATGTCGGGGCCGCCTGGCTTGATGGTCACATCGAGTCCGGCTTCCTTGTAGAAGCCCTGCTTCTGCGCCGCATAGTAGCCGGCGAATTGCGCCTGGGTCACCCATTTTAGCTGCAATGTCACTTTTGTCATTTCGGGCGCGGGCGGATTGGCGTTCTTCCACAGGAGATAGCCTGCGATGAGAACCAGCGCGGCAGTTACTATCACCAGAATTTTCGTCATTGTTTCACGTCCTCCTTGCTCTTTAGTTGTCGTCTACACTCTGTAGGACGGATGCCAAAACGTCACCCTGCGCTCGATGAGCGCGAGCAACCCGTAAAATGCCGACCCCGCCAGCGCCGCCATTGCAATCTCGGCCCAGACCAGATCGAGCGCCGATGCGCCGGAGCCGGTCGAGATGCGAAAGCCCATGCCGACGATGGGGGTTCCGAAAAACTCCGCCACGATGGCGCCGATCAGCGCCAGAGTCGAGTTGATCTTGAGGGCGTTGAAGATGAAAGGCATGGCGGCCGGCAAGCGCAGTTTGACGAGCGTCTGGAACCAGTCTGCCCCATAGGACCGCATCAGGTCGCGCTCCATATGGCCCGCTGCCGCAAGGCCCGCCAGCGCGTTGATCAGCATGGGAAAGAAGGTCATCACCACCACCATTGCCGCCTTCGATTGCCAGTCGAAACCGAACCACATGACCAGGATGGGAGCAACACCGACAATCGGCAGCACCGCCGCGAGATTGCCGAGCGGCAAGAGTCCGCGCTTGAGAAAATCCACCCGGTCGCAGATCAGTGCCGCGACGAAGCCGGAAAGGCAGCCGATAATCCAGCCGGGGATGACGGCACGCACGAAAGTCTGGACAAAATCGGCGCCAAGCATCGGAAGCGAGGTAATGAGTTTCGCCCAAATGTCGGAGGGCGCGGGCAGCAATACCGGCGAAATATCGAACCCCCTGACAGTGGTCTGCCACAACATCAGCACGGCAACCCCGAACACGGCCGGTGCCACGCCATTGCGGAGCAGGCTGGCGTTCATTGCGCACCCATTGCCCGCGCCGCCCAGCGTTCGGTAACACCGATGGCATAAACCAGCGACGCCGCGGCGGCCGATGCCGCTACCAGCGCCGCCCAGATCTGCTGGGTCTGGCCATAGTAGGAGCCCGTGAGCATGCGCGCCCCTATTCCAGCCTGTGCTCCCGTCGGCAATTCTCCGACGATGGCGCCGGTCAGTGCTATGGCGACGGCAACCTTCAGCGAAGCGAACAGAAACGGCATCGAGGCCGGAAACCGGAGCTTCCACAGGACTTGGGCGGGGCTGGCATTATAGGTGCGCATGAGATCGAGCTGCATGGTCTCCGGCGAGGTAAGCCCCTTTACCATCCCGATGGTCACCGGGAAGAAACAGAGATACATGGAAATGAGGGACTTGGGGACAAGCCCCGTCAGCCCCATCGAGCCCAGCACCACAATGATCATCGGCGCAATGGCGAGAATGGGAATGGCCTGTGATGCGATGATCCACGGCATCAGGCTCTTGTTCAGAAGTCTCACATGCACGATGGCGATTGCCAACCCGATGCCGAGGAGTGTGCCAAGCGCGAAGCCGAGCAGTGTGGATGAGAGCGTCACCCACAAATGATAGACCAGCGATTTCACGCTCCATGGCGCCACCAGGAATACCGTGGTCCAGATTTCGGCAACGATCTGATGCGGCGCCGGGAGCACCGGCCGCTGATGATTCCACGATACGCCGAGGATGTTGTAAAATCCGCCGCCGGCGTCTTCGATCTTCGTCTGCGCCACCACGGAGTTCATCGGGATCGCAGCCAAATACCAGACGATGAGAATGATCAGACAGATCACCGCGACAGGGACCGCCCGGCTCCTCTCGTCTGTGCTTAACAATTCTGCCGTGGCAGCCTCAGTCCTCATAGCTGCGCCCCGCTTTCAACCCCTCCCGCACCCGGTGAGCCACCTTTAAGAACGCCTGCGTTTCGCGGATATCGAGCGTGCGGTTTTTGGGGAAGTTTGACTCAATCACGTCGATGATGCGCCCGGGCCTCGGGCTCATGACCACGATCTTGCTGGAGAGAAAAACCGCTTCCGGAATGGAATGGGTGACGAACACCACGGTTTTCTTCGTTCTATCCCACAATTCGAGAAGCTGCTGGTTGAGCTTGTCGCGCACGATCTCGTCAAGCGCGCCAAATGGCTCATCCATCAGCAGAAGCTGGGGATCGAAAGCCAGAGCCCGGGCAATCGACACGCGCTGCTGCATGCCGCCGGAGAGCTGCCAGGGAAATTTGCGCTCGAAGCCGTTGAGGTTGACAAGTTCGAGAT
>JBOHKD010000144.1:0-4550 GCA_050728895.1 Aestuariivirga sp. | reverse complement strand
GAACAGTTCTCCCCGGCCGTCGAGCGGCGTCCAGTCCGTATAGAAGCCGGCGACCCGGCCGAGATACCGCAGCTGGATGTCGAGGCAGCGGCGGAAGTCCATCTCATCGGTCTCGACGATCCCGGCCTTGGGATTCTCGATCGCCCAGACCATGCCGGCGAGAACCGACGAGGTCACCTGCAAGCCGGTGGCGTTCTGATAGGGCGCCAGTTGACGCGCCTCTTCGATTGAAAGCTGCGAGCCATACCAGTAGGCGTTCTTCCTGTGGCCATAGAGCAGCACGCCCAATTCGTCGCTGCCATCGACGATCTCGTTCTCCTCGAGAATGTGGGAAGCCGACTGCCGCTTGCCACCCGCGCCGAACATTTCGTGCAACGACAGCACCGTGTCGTTTGCCGGGTGATAGGCGTAGTGGCAGGTCGGGCGATAGAGCACTTTTTTCCCCTGGCGCAAGGTGAAGTAATCGGCAATCGAGATCGCCTCGTTATGCGTGACGAGAAAGCCGAAATGGGCGCCCGCCGTCGGCACCCAAGAACGGACCCGTGTGTCCGCGCCCGGGCGCGTCAGATAGATGGCCGCACCCGATCCTGTCTTGTGGCGCTTGCCGTCGAAGGGCAGATGTTTTTCGTGGGTGCCCCAGCCGAGTTCGGCCGGTTGCAGCCCCTCGGAGATAAATCCGTCCACGGACCATGTGTTGATGAAACAGTCCATGGGCTTGGGCGTTTTGGCCCGCTGGGTGTCGCGCTCGGCCACGTGAATGCCCTTGACGCCCACCCGCTGCATGAGCTTCGCCCAGCCCCCGCGGCTCGCCGGTTCCGCGATTCTGAGCTTCATGCCGTGGGTGAGATTGAGGAGCGCCTGTTTCACGAACCACGATACCATTCCGGGATTGGCGCCGCAGCAGGAAATCGCGGTGGGGCCGGCTCCGAGTTCCCGCTTCAGCGCCAGCATGCCCTCGCGCAGCGCATAATTGGTGCGCGCCGCATTATCGAGACCGGGATTGTCGTAGAAGCCGGGCCAGGGCTCGATCACCGTATCGATGCACAGCGCTTTCGTTTCGCGTGCCAGCTTCATGATGTCGAGGCTTTCCACGTCAACGGAAAGGTTGACAATGAAGGCGGGTCCGGGACCGGCGGTAAGAAGCGGCTTGAGAAGCGATTTGTGGTTCTTCTTGGTCACCGCCTGCTTGACGAAGACGATCCCTTCCTTTTCGGCCAGATGGCTCCATGATGCATCGGGATCGATGATGGTGATCTTGTCCCGATCGCATTTGATGTGACGCAGGATGAGCGGCAGGGTACCCCGGCCGATCGAGCCGAAACCGATCATCACGATAGGGCCGTTCCATGTCGCGTGCACGGGCCAGTCGGTCATGTCATTGGAACTCCGGTTGTGACGTTGGGCAAAAACGCGAGGGCTTTAGCGGAAGCGCATCTCATTGAATAGCGGAATCTTGCCACCCGAACGGATTGGGCGCTGCCGTTGAAAGCAGCGCCCTGTATGGCCGAAGCCGTTGGAAGACTAGCGCGCTTTCCGGCGAAGTGGACTCACTTCGCCGAAAAGAAATCGCGCCAGGTTAATTACTTGGAGCATGTTCTTGTCGCCAAAGTGCGTGCACTTTGGCGGAACATGCTCTAGTAGCGGTCGATGGCCCTTCGCGCCTCATCGCCGCGCGGATCGGAATTCGCTTCCTTCTCCACTTCTGCGCTCTCGATCTTGATCTGCCAGATGTGCCAGCCGATCCAGAAAGCGAAGCCGATAACCACCATCAGGACCTCGGCGCCCTGGAAAGGATAGATTGCGCCGATATCCTTGAGATCGACGGCCCAGCTTGTGATGCCATTTGTGGACATGTTTCATTTTCTCCGGGTTTACTTGACCATTTCGCGTTCCACGGCGGTGATTTCCATCACCGCGACCTGATAGGCTTCATTGGTCGCAAAATCGAGACCTTCCAGCTCGACCTTCTTCGGGACGCGCAGCAGGTCAAACGCATTCAGGATTTTGCACAGAATGTAAGTCGGGATGAAGCCCAGGAGGAACATGATGCAGGCGCCGATGAAGCTACCGAGCGGGTTGATGGCGGCATAGCCCTCATAGGGCGAGGATGGCTGGCCCCACGCCATGAAGCCCACGATCACCACACCCATGAAGCCGCCATAGCCGTGCACGGCGACGGCGCCTACCGCGTCGTCGATCTTGAAGCGGCGCTCGACCCAGTAGTGCAGCTTGTAGGCGATGAACGGCACGATGGCGCCGATCAGCATGGCCTGCAGCGGATGGTAGAGGTCGTTACCGGCCGAGGCGCCGATGATGCCGCATAGCCCGGCCGAATAGGTCCAGAACGCATTGCCCTTCGAGAAGATGTAACCCGACATCAGGCCACCCGACAGCGCCATGAGGAAGTTGACGGTGATGGCCGAGAGTGTCGTCGGCACCAGGTAGATGTTGGTTGTCGTCCAGGTTTCGCCGGTGATCTGGCCGGCAATCGTCGCCGGCGAAATAATCGGGACGTTGCAGGCGGCATAGAAGCCCCAGAAACCCACATAGATCAGGAACAGGCCGATGGTGACCAGCCACGGATTGTGCGGCGGGATGTCCCTTGGGCTTCCGTCGGCGCGGAACTTGCCGAGCCTGGGCCCCAGCACGATCAGTGCGGCGAGCGCCGCACCGCCGGCGATGGCATGCACCACGCCGGAAGCATAGGCATCGTGATAGCCGAGCAGTTTCACCATCCAGCCGCCGAAATGCCAGCCCCAGGCCGCATCGATGATCCACAACACCGAGCCGAGCAGCACCGCGATGAGCCAGAAGGCGCCGGAGCGCACCCGCTCGATGAGGGCGCCCGAGACGATCGAGGCGGTGGTGATGGAGAAGAGCACGAAGGCCGCGAAGAACACGCCGTTCAACCGGTGCCAGAGCGCGGCATCCGCCGCCGATACGCCCGGCGAGGGACCGGAAAGATGCGGGCCCATCAGCGCGCTCCACGGTGCGGCGACGGTGTAGGCCACCGCCGGAATGCCGCCTTCGGTGATGCCGGGTCCGTTCGGAAATGCGAAGTAGATCCACCATCCGAACAGGTAGAAGGTCACGGTCACGACCGGAATCGCTATCGTGTTCTTCATCAGCGTGTGCATGTGATTGCGCCGCCGCGAGGCACCGACCTCATACATGCAGAATCCCGCATGGATGAGGAACATCAATACGACCGTCATCCAGAAGTAGAATTCGGTGAAAATGACATTCAGCGCACTGAGATTGTCGCCCATTTGGTTCCCTCCCGCAGGCCCGCTCTAGTCCCCGGTCGCGTTGCGGCCCCGCCCCATAGAATCATTGCTCCCGGGCAATTTTGTTATCTGGCAGGAAACATCGGCCTCGGACCAATGTCAAGCGGCCAGGGGGGTATTTGCACATGAATGGTGGATGAAGCTGCCGCTCAGCAGCCATGCAGAATTGGGAGCTTAGGGTGGCCCCAAGTTCAACGCCTGATCCTTGGAAACACCCCGATGTCCCGCCCGCTCAACCAGATCCGCTCACTCCGCATCGCCCTTGGCGTTATCATCGCCCTGGGGCTGGGTGCGGCGCGGTCGGAGAAAATCTGGGCCGAGGCGCTCAATGATCTCCACGGCGGCGAGACCGCCGTTTCGCAACTGCAACAGGGCCATGCACCCTTCGATCCCCGCCGCGTTCCCCAATCCGGCGGCATGGCCAGCCGGCTGTTGGCTGGAATCATCGTCAAACACGCCTAGTCGTCTTCTCCCGTGAAACGGGAGAAGAAAGGGGCCCGTTTCACGAAGTGAAATGGGATAGATGAGGGTGTTTCCCGGTAGCTTGCCCTCTCCTCCCCAATCGCGTTGCGATTGGGTCCCTTCCTCTCCCGTTTCACGGGCGAGGACATCTCGGGCATACTGCCTGAAACGATTCGGGAACGCCAATGGCCAAGGCCGCCAAGCCCAAAGACCTGTTCGACAATCTGCCGCCTGTTCCTAAGCCTTCCGCCAAATCGCGGGGCGAAGCGAGCTATACGGCGGCCGACATCGAGGTGCTGGAGGGGTTGGAGCCGGTGCGCCGCAGGCCTGGCATGTATATCGGCGGCACCGATGAAAAGGCGCTGCATCATCTCTTTGCCGAAGTGCTCGACAATGCCATGGACGAGGCGGTGGCGGGCCATGCCTCGTGGATCGATGTGGCCTACACGAAAGACGGCTATGTGACGGTTGCCGACAATGGCCGGGGCGTCCCCATCGATCCTCACCCCAAGTTCAAGGACAAGTCGGCGCTGGAAGTCATCATGACGACGCTCCATTCGGGCGGCAAGTTCGATTCGGGCGCCTATGAGACATCGGGCGGTCTGCACGGCGTCGGCGTCTCGGTGGTGAATGCGCTGTCCGATCATGTCATCGTCGAAGTGGCGCGGGGGCAGCAGCTTTACCGGCAGGAATACCGGCGCGGCAAACCGGCCACCAAGCTGGAAAGCCTGGGGAAAGTGAACGGACGCCGCGGCACCAAAGTCTCCTTTCACCCGGACGAGCAGATTTTCGGCAAGGGCA
>JBOHKD010000143.1:0-4565 GCA_050728895.1 Aestuariivirga sp. | reverse complement strand
CGCCGTCGACGCCGTGATCATGGAATTTGCGTGAAGGCTTTCAGCGGCGCCTTTCCCACTTTCGTCATGCCCGGACTTGTTCCGGGCATCTTCTTTTGTGTGGGCAAAGAAGATAGCCGTGACACGCACGGCCATGACGAGAAGAAAGCTACTACGCCCCCAGCCCTTCGGCCTTCATTGCGGCCTGCACGGCGGGGCGGGCGGCGACGCGCTCCATAAAGGCGGAAATGTTCTTCCACGGCTTCAGATCGAAGCTAAACATCGGGGCCCAGCTCAACACCGTGAAGGCGTAAGCATCGGCCGCCGAAAAGGCGTTTCCGAGAACGTATTGCGCTCGGCCTAGTTTCTTTTCGAGCCAGTCCAATCGCTTCGAGAGCGTTGCGATGATGGCTTTGCGGGTCTCGGGCTCAGGCTTGTAGAATAGACTACCCATGCCCTTGTGCAGTTCCGAGGTGATGAAATTCAGGGTTTCCATGGCGCGGTAACGTTCCATCGTGCCAGTCTTCGGCAGAAGGTCGGTATTCCCCGACTTATCGACGATATACTGGATGACAATCGGAACTTCGGTGAGCACCTCGCCATTACCGATGTCGAGAGCCGGCACATAACCCTTGGCGTTTACCGTATAGTAGTCGGTGCCTTTTTCGGTCTTGTGGGTGGAGAGATCGACTTTTTCCAGGGAATGCTTCTGCCCCAGTTCCTCGAGAACGATGTGGGAAGCGAGCGAGCAGGCGCCCGGTGAGTAATAGAGTTTCATGGGGTTTCTCCTATGTGCGAAGAACCGCCCTCTAGCATAATAATGTAATAATGTAAGTCACATTTTAGTGTACAGGCCCGAAGACCGCCGGGAACGCCGCTTTCAGCGCCACATCCGCGTCATCCATGGTGACCGGCAGGCCCAGATCGACAAGGCTGGTAACGCCATGCCCGGTGACACCGCAAGAGACAATGCCGCTGAAATGGGTTAGGTCAGGATCGACGTTGAGGCTGATGCCGTGAAACGTCACCGAGCGGCGTACGCGAATGCCGATTGCGGCGATCTTGTCTTCGCGTGTGCCCCGGCGCACCCAAACCCCCACGCGGTCCTCGCGCCGTTCGCCCTTCACATTAAAAGAGGCAAGTGCGGTAATAAGCCATTGTTCGAGACCCGCCACAAAGGCCCGCACATCGTTCCCACGCCGCTTGAGGTCGAGCATTACGTAAGCCACGCGCTGGCCCGGACCGTGGTATGTGTATTGCCCGCCACGCCCGCTGCGGAAGACCGGAAAGCGGTCCGGCTCCAAAAGATCGCTGTCGCGGGCGCTGCTGCCCGCCGTGTAAAGGGCAGGGTGCTCCACCAGCCAGACGCGCTCCGGTGCCTCGCCCCTCGCAATCGCTGCAACCTCGCGCTCCATGCGGGAAACCGCTTGGGGGTATGGCACAAGCCCCGTGGCAATCTCCCAGGCAATCGGCGTTGCCGCCGCAAGACGCGGCTTGATGTCGCCCCGCAATGTCATCGGGCGGCTTTTCCCAGTTTCGACAATTCCACGCAAGCCATGTAGCCTAGTGAGCGGGGAGAATCACGGGATGTATGGCTTTGAATTTCTGATTTTGATCGTCACTTTCGTGCTGGCGATCATTGCGCTGAACAAGAGTTCAACTCTTGAAACAAGGATCGCGCAACTGAAGTTACAGTTGGGCAAGCTCGCCGAGGATATGGCGAAGCTCAGCCAGTCAAAGCCGGAAGCCATCCCGCAACCGCAGAAGAAACCCGCCAAAGCGGCGGCGAAGGCGCAGCCTGTAAAAAAGAGTGTGGTGGTGGCACCGGCAACTCCCGAACCCGTGCGCGAACCCGTTGTGGCGGCGCACCCCCCGCGTGACATGGAGCAGGCGCTGGCGTCCCGTTGGTTTGTGTGGATCGGCGGCGTGGCGATTGCCATCGGCGGACTGCTGTTTGTTAAATACGCCTATGACAATCACTTGCTTTCACCCTCCTTGCAGATTGTCCTTGGCCTGTTGCTGGGTGCGGCTCTCGTGGCGGCCGGTGAATTCGTGCGGCGCAAATCCGCCGGAGAGAGTTATGTACCGGCGGCCCTGTCGGCGGCGGGCCTGGTTACGGCTTTTGGCAGCATCTTCGCGGCTTACGCGCTTTATGAACTGGTAGCACCCATCACAGCCTTCGCCGGGCTGGCGCTCATTGCCGTAGGCGCACTGGCACTGTCGCGCCTGCAAGGGCCGCTGATCGCCGCTCTCGGTCTCATCGGTTCCTATGCGACGCCGCTGCTCATCCCGTCGGAAAATCCCTCGGCGTGGAATTTTTTTCCCTATCTCCTGATTATTCTTGTCGCGAGTTTTGCAACCATGCGCGGGCGCGACTGGTGGTGGCTTGGCCTTGGCGCGATTGCCGGTTCGGCGGCTTGGGCCTTCCTGTGGATTTGGGATGGACCCTTTGTTCCGGCCGATACTTTGGCCATCGGTCTCTTCGCCCATGCGCTGGGCTTGATCGCTTTCTTCGGCGCAAGAAATAAGCTGAGCGTCGGGCTGACAGGCCTTGGCGCCGAAGCATTGTTGCTGGGGCTTCTTGTTAACAAGACCGGGCATGACGGGCTTTCGCTCGTGTTGTTTTTCGCCGCCATGGTGGTGTTCATGATGCTTGCGTGGCGCAACACCCGCGTCTCGCTTCTGGCGGTGGCGGCTCCGCTTCTTTCCTTCCTTGTGCTGATGCTGTGGAACGAAGTCGCCATCCACGATTTCGCCATGGATGAGCGCGGGCTCTGGTCTTCCGTCCCCGGCCCGCAAGCGCAGCGCTTTCTCAATTACATGCTGGGCTGCGCCATCTTCTTCACGCTTGCCGGTTGCTTTGGCGTTCTCACGCAAAAGCATCCACGAAACTGGGGCATCGCCGGAGCGATATCGGCTACACTTTTTGTCACCGGCGCTTGGGCGCGCGTGAACGATCTTCTCGATGACAACACATGGGCGCTGATGGCGGCGATTTTCGCCGCACTACTCCTCGCCGCCATCTGGACCGGGCGCGGCAAGGATCGGGAACCGCAAACCGATCTCGCTTACGGAATGTTATCAATCGGCGCGGGGCTACTGCTGCTGTTCAGCGCCGACCGGCTCTTTAGCAACATTTGCCTGACGCTGGCGATTGCCGGTCTGGCGCTGGCCTTCGCGGTTCTCGCAAGGTTCCTGCGCGTAACACTGCAAGGCCCCATTGCCGCCGCCTTCGGCACACTCGCCGCCATAAGGCTTTTCGCCTCGCGCGAATTATGGGACGAGGACCGGACATTGCCCTGGGGCCAGCACTGGCCGCTCTATGGCTATGGCGTTCCCGCCGTTCTGTTCCTCGCCGGAGCCCGCGTGTTGAGGGGAGCAGGGCATCTCCGTTCGGCGATGACGCTGGAAGGACTGAGCCTCGGTCTCGTCATCTCGCTCATCGCACTCGAACTCCGGGTGCTGATCGCCGGCGGCATTACTTACGACGAACCACAATTCCTCGAAATATCGGCCCATATCCTCACCTGGCTGGGTGCTGCCTATGGCCTCATGCACCGGCAGCAACTCTATTCCTCCTTCATCGCCTCATGGGGTGCCCGCATCTTGATCGCGGGTTCCTGTGCGGCCATCGTGCTGTTCAGCCTGCTGGCGTTTAACCCGATCGTCACCGAAGATCCGGTCCCCGGCAATATCGTGTTCAACGCGCTGCTGCTTGCCTATCTCGCTCCCGTGCTGCTGCTCGGTCTCAGTGCCCGCAAGCTCGCGG
Organism: Aestuariivirga sp.; assembly: GCA_050728895.1. Taxonomy (GTDB): domain Bacteria; phylum Pseudomonadota; class Alphaproteobacteria; order Rhizobiales; family Aestuariivirgaceae; genus Aestuariivirga. Next base: position 817 of record JBOHKD010000143.1, on the reverse strand, counting down.
TGTTGAACTGGGAGCGGCTGCGCCCCGCCTTCGGCCTGCTCGTGCTGATCCTTGCCTTTGTTTACCTCACACTGGAAACCAAGCGCGTGTTCCAGGGCCATGGCCTCGTGGCGTGGTCCATCTCGATTGAAGAATCCTACGCCTATTCCGCTGTGTGGCTGGCCTTCGCGCTGGCGCTATTCGTGGCGGGCCTCAGGCTCTCGCTCCAGCATGTCCGTTACGCGGGGCTTGGCGTGATGGTGCTGGTGGTGCTCAAGGTGTTCCTGTGGGATATGTCGAGTCTTGAAGGCCTCTACCGCATCGCGTCCTTCATCGGCCTCGGCCTCTGCCTCGTCGGCATCGGCTGGCTGTATCAAAGGTTCATCCAGAGGCCGCTCCGGAGCGCGTGAAGCATGTCGCTGAAAACCATTGGCCTTGAGGGCCGGCTGTATGAGTATTTTACCGCCCATGCCTACCGCGAACCGGCGATCCTGAAAGAACTGCGCGCTGAAACCGCCACGCTCGCCAATGCCAACATGCAGATCGGGCCGGAGCAGGGGGCCTTCATGGGGCTCTTGGTCAGACTGATGGACGCCAGGCGCATTCTCGAAATCGGCACGTTCACCGGCTATTCCACCCTTGCCATGGCGCTGGCGGGCGATGATGTCCGAATCACCGCCGCCGATGTCAGCGAAGAATGGACGGCAATCGCCAAACGTTATTGGCAAAAAGCCGGTGTCGCCAGCCGCATTGCGCTGCACCTCGATCGCGGCACCGCTGTCATCGATCGTCAGCTCAAAAACCGCGAGGCCGGCACATTCGACCTGGCGTTCATCGA
>JBOHKD010000142.1:0-4581 GCA_050728895.1 Aestuariivirga sp. | reverse complement strand
GTCGCGGACAATAGCCTCCATGCGGCCCTGACCGTAGGCGCCGCGCGCCTGCTTGTTGGCGAGAATATCCTTGAGGCTCACCATTTCGCTGGAAAGCGCGCTGAGATTCTTCTGGGCCGCATCGATGACGGCAAGCCGCTCATAGAGTTGGGTGAGCGATTGGCCGGTGCGTTCGGTTTGATCATGGAGCCCAACGCCGAGCCGTTGGCTTACCTGATCGAGACGCGCATCGAGGGTGCGGGTGAGGTGCGCCTGTGAGCCTTGCGCTTGTTCGACGAAACCCCGCAGGTGCCCGGCCATTTCGGCCAAGCGGTATGCAAGTTCCGAAGCCCGCCGCGTTTGCCCGCGCCAGGCGAAAATCATAACAACTAATAAAAGCAGGAGTGCGAGTGCCGCGCCCGCCACCAAGAGATCCAAAAGCGTGAACGGAGTTTGTCCGATCCGGATGACGATTTGATCAAGATGCATGGACCCGCGAGATTAAACTGATTCGCGGCCAAAGAGTGAGTGGCCCGTTCATGCTCGTACTAGAACACGAACGGGCCCTTGACCCGCACGACTCGGGACGGCGACAGGAGCCGCTTAGGCCAACTTGCTCACAACGCAGGGACAAATGGAGAGATTGCTTCCCACCCTTACACTGTCCGGCTCGTTGGCCGGGGCGATCCCCCGCTGAGATCGAGGTGAAGACTGATCTGCGAACGTGGCCTCAACACGGACAGAGTGAGGCAATTTGGCGGCACGTTCCGCCTTCAACATATTTTCTTCTCCCGCCGGCAATTACCGGCTTGGTTTATTTTATTCAAAATGGCAGAATTGCCCAAGCCGTACACCCGGGAGAAAAAAGATGTGGCAAGAGTTCAAAACCTTTGCCCTCAAGGGCAATGCATTCGATCTGGCGATTGGCGTGATCATCGGCGTGGCATTCGGCAAGATCGTCGACGGCATCGTCAATCTGCTGATCATGCCGGTGGTCGGCGCAATCACCGGTGGTCTCAACTTCGACAATTACTTCCTGGCGTTGTCACCGGCAATTACCGCAATCAATCTCGCCTATGCCCAGAAGCAGGGCGCGGTGCTGGGCTATGGCGCATTCATCACCATCGTCATCAATTTCCTCATCGTCGCTTTCATCCTGTTCCAGCTTGTCAAGGTATCCAATCGCATGACGAAGGCGGCATCCGCGAGCCCGCCGGGCCCGACGCCCACCGAAACGCTGCTCGCTGAAATCCGCGATGCGCTGAAAAAGAAGTAGGCGCAAAACGCATGACCGCCATGGAGCCCGGGTGCTGGACATCCGGGTTTAATTTTGGCTTAAACGCCGGTCATGGACATGACCCGGCTATTGGCGGCCATCACTCCGCAAGCGCGCAACGAGCCCGACAGCGGCATTGTCAGGACCGCCATGTATGGCATGGCGAAGCCCGATGTCATTGCGCTGTGGGCGGGTGAAGGCAATGTGCCGACACCGGAACTTTTCACCCGCCCGGCCATCGACAGCCTGCTGCGAGGCGAAACCTTCTATACCTGGCAGCGCGGCATTCCCGAATTGCGCGAGGCGTTGGCGCGCTATCACATACGCCATTTCGGCCGAAGTTTTTCAGCAGAGAATTTCTTCGTAACTTCGGGCGGCATGCAGGCGATCCAGACAATGATCCGGATGGCGGCGGGCGAAGGCTCTGAAATCATCATTCCAACACCCGCATGGCCGAACTATGCGGGCTCATTGCGCCTGCAGGGTTCCATTCCGGTGGAAGTGCCGATGGATTACCGCAACGGGCGCTGGCAGCTCGATCTCGATCGGCTCTTCGATGCGGTGGGGCCGCGCACGAGGGCCATCTGTCTCAACTCGCCGTCCAATCCAGTGGGCTGGACCGCGACGCGCGAGGAATTGATCGCGGTGCGCGATTCCTGCCGCAAGCGCGGCCTGTGGATTTTCGGCGACGAGGTTTATTCACGCTTCCATTACGGCGCATCCAAGCCTACCCGCGCGCCCTCCTTCCTCGACATCTGCGAGGAGGAAGACATGCTGCTGCTGGCCAACACCTTTTCCAAGAATTGGGCGATGACGGGCTGGCGCGTCGGCTGGCTACAGGCGCCGAAGACGCTGGGCGCCGCCATCGAGCGCATTATCCAGTATAATTCCAGCGGCACGGCCGCCTTCCTGCAGCGGGGCTGTGTCGCGGCACTCGATCACGGCGAGGACTTTATCGCAGGCCAGGTAGCCACGGCGCGCGCCAACCGCGATATGGTGGCGAAACTCCTCGGCGGCATGGCGAGGCTCCGCTTCGAAATCCCAGCGGGCGCCTTCTATCTGTTCTTCGCCATCGAGGGCATGCGCGATTCAGCGGCAACGGCGCTTCGCATCATCGACGAGGCGGGCGTGGGCTTTGCTCCCGGCGCTACTTTCGGTCATGGCGGCGAGGGGCATTTGCGCATGTGTTACCTGCGCGATCCCGCCACGATCGAAGAAGCGCTTGGCCGCTTCGGCGGCTGGTTGAAAACCGCAACGCTTAACTGAACTACAAGGCCAGTTCCGCAATCAGCGCATTGAGCACCCGGCGGCCGGCGGGTGTCGCGCGCAATCTCAGGCCCTCGTAACTGACGAGACCGGTGGACTCCAGCCCGGCGATCTTACGGGAATCGATGGGCCGTCCGGCAAGGGCTTCGTAGCGGGCGGCGTCGATGCCTTCCGTCACGCGCAATCCCATGAGGAGGTATTCGGTGGCCTGATCGGAGTTTGCAACGCCGGCATCCTCGATGACGCCGGTGCCGCGTGCCGTCACGAGTTGGCACCAGGTCTCGGGATGTTTTTCAGCGATGAGCGCACGGCGGCTGGCGCCATCGCCCAGGCGGCTGTGGGCGCCGGGTCCAACGCCGGCATATTCGCCATAACGCCAATAGAGCAAATTATGCCGCGATTCATGACCGGCTAAGGCATGGTTCGAAACTTCATAAGCCGGTAACCCCGCCTGCTCCGTCAATTCCTGGGTTACATCGTAGAGATCGGCGGCGCGATCCTCCGGCGGCACGGCAAGGGCGCCGCGCGCCTGAAGTTCGGCGAACGCCGTGCCCGGCTCGATAGTGAGCTGATAGAGCGACATGTGGCCCTGCTGATGGGACAACGCCTCGCTCAGTTCACGGCGCCATTCCGCCACCGTCTGCCGGGGTCTGGCGTAAATCAGATCGAAGGACACGCGCGGAAAAATCTTCGCCGCAAGACGAAACGCGGCAATGGCTTCGGCCGCCGAATGGTTTCGGCCCAAGGCTTGAAGGTCGGCATCGTTCAGAGCCTGTACGCCAACCGAAACACGATTGATGCCCGCCGCGCGGTAGCCCCGGAAATTTTCGGCTTCGACACTGGTGGGGTTCGCCTCAAGCGTTATCTCGGCATCGGATGCCATAACCCAAGCCTTGGCGATCGTTTCCAGCACATGGCCCACGGCTTCAGGCGGCATCAGTGAAGGCGTGCCACCGCCAAAGAAGATGCTGGTGACTGTGCGGCCCGGTGTTCGTTCGGCGAACCAGTGAAGTTCCCGCGCCAACGCGTGCGCAAACGACATGACATCGACGGGCTGGTGGCGCACGTGGGAATTGAAATCGCAATAGGGGCATTTGGCCTTGCAGAAGGGCCAATGGACATAGACACCGAAGGCTTTCTCAGAAGATTGCATCGACGAGTTTCCGGAAGGCCCGCGCGCGGTGTGACAGGCTATGTTTTTGCGCCGGGTCCATTTCGCCGAAGGTCATGGCAAAACCATCGGGCACGAACATGGGATCATAGCCAAAACCCTGTTTTCCCCTGGGTGGCCAGACAAGGCTGCCATCGACGCGGCCTTCGAATATCTCACAATGCCCATCCGGCCAGGCGATGCACAGCGCGCTGATGAAATGCGCGGTACGTGCCGGAACGCCCATCGCTTGCAATTTTTCCTCGACGTTGCGCATCGCCATGGCGAAATCCTTACGCGGCCCGGCCCAGCGCGCCGAATGGACGCCGGGCTCGCCACCCAAGGCATCGACACAGAGGCCCGAATCATCGGCCAGCGCCGGGAGCCCGGAGGCGAGCGCCGTATGCAAGGCCTTGAGCTTGGCATTTCCAGCAAAATTATCTTCGGTCTCTTCGGGCTCGGAGATGCCGAGCGCTCCCGCCGATACCGCCACGACACCGTGAGGTGCTAGAAGATCGGCGATCTCGCTCAGCTTGCCCGGATTGTGGGTGGCAACCGCGAGCCTTCCGCCTGCAAGCTTGCGGCTCACGCAATTGCCGCCTTCTGCAAGCCTACAAGCTCGCCGATGCCCTTGCGGGCCAGCGCCAGAAGCTCCAGCAGGGCTGCTTCCGAAAAAGGTTCGCCTTCCGCCGTTCCCTGAATCTCCACAATGCCGCCCGACCCCGTCATGACGAAATTGGCATCGGTCCCCGCCGTTGAATCCTCGGCATAGTCGAGATCGAGCACGCCCACGCCGCCGTGAATGCCGCAGGAAATCGCCGCTACATGATCCTTCAAGGGCCAGGTCTTGAACATCGAGCGGGCCTCCATCCATTTCAGGCAATCATGGAGCGCCACCCAGCTCCCCGTG
>JBOHKD010000141.1:0-4596 GCA_050728895.1 Aestuariivirga sp. | reverse complement strand
ATGAAGGACTTTCATCCCGATCATGGCGGCAGCAATTATCTCGCCATCAAGATCAATCAGGCGAAAGATCTGCTGTTTCAGGATTTGGGCGCCACCACGTAGCAACTGGTATTCTTGCGCGCCAGTTGCGCGCAGGCTTCGCGCGCTGCCTTCTCGGTGAAGCCGGAAAAGCGGGCACGATAGGTGGTCTTGTCGCCCTTCTGGACGGTTACGGTGAAGGCGGGTTTGCCGCGCAATTCATTGGGGCCGTCGGCCCGGAGCTTGGTGAGCCTCGTCACTGCGTCCTTCTTCGTGGCGTAAGCGCCGATCTGAATGTTCCAGGCTCCCTTTGGCAGTGCGGCCACAGTTTTGGCGGCGGGCTTTTTACTGGCCGCGAGTTTCTTGGGCGTGGGCTTCACCTCCGCCTGTTTGACCTTCGGCTTCACTTCAAACGGCAGCTTGTTGGGGAGGACGGAGGGTGCAATCGTGGCTTCGATGATTTTGGGTTCCGGTTTTTTCTCCGGCCCCGCAGCCTTGTCCGTCGATGCGGTCTTGACGTCCGCCGGTTGTTCTCCCCCGGTGGAAGACTCGGCGGCGGCGGCGGCCATTGCGGCCGCCAATGGATCGATAGCGCCCGTGGATGAGCCAGCGAGCGCCGCGATCGTTTTGCCGCCGACACACTTCGGAAATGCCTTGTCGAGCATTTTCTTCATGTAGGCGTTGCGCGAGCCTCCCGAGGCCCCCCCCAACACGACGCCGACCACCCGTTTGTCACCTCGTTTGGCCGAGGTCGTGAGATTGAAGCCCGAGGCGTGTATGTAGCCGGTCTTGATGCCGTCCGTTCCGGCATATTTGCCGAGCAGCCGGTTATGGGTGCGGGTGGTCGGTCGCGCATAGGTGAAGGCCATGGTGCGGAAATAGGGGTAATATTGCGGGAAGTCGCGCTGCAGGCGCAGGCCCAGCGTGGCCATGTCGCGCGCGGTGGTCACTTGCGCCGGATTGGGCAGACCGGAAGCATTGCGGAACACCGTGCGGTCCATGCCCATGGCATGCGCCGTCCGGGTCATGCGTTCGGCGAAGGCAGACTCGGTGCCACCGAGAGTCTCGGCCACCGCGGCGGCCACGTCATTGGCGGATTTTACCACCAGAGCCTTGATGGCCAGCTCGACGGTGATTGAGGTCCCGGGTTTGACCCCGAGCTTCGACGGTTGCATACGCGCCGCCCGCGCCGAAATGACAATCGGTGAGGTGAGCTTGATCTTGCCCGACTTGAGGTCCTCGAACAGCAGGTAAAGCGTCATCATCTTGGTAAGCGAAGCAGGGTGGCGCCGGCCATCGGGAGCCACCGCGGACAGCACTTTGCCGGTGCGTGCGTCCACCGAAATGGCGGAGAAGGGGGCTTTTGCAACCCCGGATTGAGGCATTGTCAGTACGCCGAAAAGCAGAATCAGGACCGGAAAAGCGATCCGGCCCAACGCGCGCCTGAGTGCTGCACCAACTGAAAGCATGCTAACTCCACCCTGTCCGGCCGCCCCGACCCAACGCGCATTTAACATTCTCCGCCGTTACCGGGTGGTAAACGGTGGAGGTTTTGCCTTCATAGCCCAAATTATTTATGTTGCAACGCAAAATAAACTTGACAAAAATGGTGCAGTGCATATATTCACGATCAACCAGTCGCGTAAACCCACCTAACCCCATGGAGACACTACATGATTAAGTCTTTTGAAGATTTGCAGACCTTCGGCAAAGGCAGTTTTGAAGCCTATGCCGCCTCGGCCAACGCCCTGACCAAGGGCTTCCAGGCCATCGCCCAGGATGTAGCCGAATTCTCGCGCAAGTCCTTCGAAACCGGCACCGTGGCCGTCGAGCGCGCCACTGCCGCCAAGTCCCTCGAGACGGCGCTTGAGGTGCAGCAGGCCTATGCCAAGGAAGCCCATGAGGCTTTCGTCGGCCAGATGAGCAAGCTGGGTGAGCTTTATGCCGCGACTGCCCGCGAAGCCTACAAGCCCTTCGAAGCCAGCTTCAAGGCTTTCGGCTTCAAGACCGGCCAGTAATTCCCACACCTACTCCTCGTCATGCCCGCACTTGTTGCGGGCATCTTCTTTCGTGGAACCCGGACGAAGAAGATGGCCGTGACACGCACGGCCATGACGAGACTACGCAAGCTCAATCGCCACCGGCACGTGATCGGAAGGCCGCTCCCAGCCGCGCACATGGGCGTCGATGCGCGCCGTCCGCAGCCGGTCGGCCGCTTGCGGCGACAGCAGGAGATGGTCGATCCTTATGCCATTGTTCTTCTGCCAGGCTCCCGCCTGATAATCCCAGAAACTGTAAACGCCTGGCTGTTCCGGCAGCATGGCGCGCACCGCGTCCGTGAACCCGAGGTTTTGCAGACTGCGGAATTTCGCCCGCGTCTCCGGCAGAAACAGAGCATCGCCAACCCAGTTCTCGGGGAATTTGGCGTCCAACGCCTTGGGGATCACATTGTAATCACCCGCCAGCACCAGTGGTTCCTCAAGCGCCAGCAACGCGCGCGCATGGTCGAAGAGGCGGTCCATCCACGCGAGTTTTAAGGCATATTTCTCGGTGCCGGCCGGATTGCCGTTGGGCAGATATATGGAGGCAACCCGCACCATGCCCTGGCCACACGGAATCAGCGCTTCGATATAACGGGCAGGGGAAGCCTGATCGTCGCCCGGAAGCCCCCGGCTTATATCTTCCGGCCTGCCCTTCGACAGGATGGCGACACCGTTATAAGACTTCTGGCCATGGACGATGACATTGTAGCCCAGGTCCTCAAAGGCTGAAGCCGGGAAGCTTTCCGTCTCGCATTTGATTTCCTGCAAGCACACGACATCGGGATTGGCTTCCTTCAGCCAAGCGGTAGCGGTGTCGATGCGGATGCGCACCGAATTGATATTCCAGGTGGCGATGATCATGCCTGGATCAGATTGAAAAGCTGGTGCCGCAGCCGCAAGAGGCGGTGGCATTGGGGTTTTTCACCCGGAAAGATTGGCCGATGAGATCATCGACGAAATCGATTTCGGCGCCTTCGAGATAGACCTGCGATACGGCATCGATCAGCGCCATGGCGCCGTCGCGTTCGACCACGAGGTCGTCCTCATTGGGGGCTTCCACCAGGCCGAAATCATACTGAAAACCCGAGCAGCCGCCGCCATTCACCGCAATGCGGAGCGCGCGCTTGGCCGGGTCGGCGCCGACAATCTCCCGGATGCGGGAAGCAGCGCGGAGGGTGAGGGTTATTTGAGCCATGATGATCGTGTATGTTGGGCGGAACGACGTGCTTGTCAATGGATTCTCAAGAATGCGCCGCCACACCGCCGCCTATAGCTCGCGTGAGGAAGAGAGCCGTGGCCGCCTTTTTCAGGAGCCCGAAAGCCCGCAACGGAGCCCCTTTGCCCGCGACCGCGACCGCATCATCCACTCCTCGGCGTTCCGGCGCCTCAAGCACAAAACGCAAGTGTTCGTTTACCACGATGGCGATCACTACCGGACAAGGCTGACCCACACGATAGAGGTGGCCCAGATCGCCCGTTCCATCGCTAGGGCGCTGGGGCTGGATGAGGACCTGGCCGAAGCCTTGGCGCTTGCCCATGACCTCGGCCACACTCCTTTCGGCCATGCCGGCGAGCGCGAACTCGATACCCTGATGCGGCCCCATGGCGGTTTCGATCATAATGCCCAGTCGCTTCGCATCGTAACCAGGCTTGAGCGCCGCTACGCCCAGTTCGATGGCCTCAACCTCACTTGGGAAACGCTTGAGGGGTTGGTGAAGCACAACGGCCCATTGACCGACGCCAAGGGCCATGCGCTCGGCCCCTATAAGGAACGCGGCCTTCCCGATGCCATCATCGAATATGCCGAGGCCCACGATCTCGAATTGCCGTCCTTCGCCAGTGCCGAAGCCCAGGTTGCCGCCCTTGCCGACGATATCGCCTATAACGCCCATGACATCGACGACGGGCTTCGCGCCGGCTTGTTCGGCCTCATCGATCTGGGCGATGTGCCGCTTGCGGGCGAGGCACTCTCCACGGTGCTCAAGCTCTATCCGGAAATCGAGATCGAGCGCACCATCCACGAGACGATCCGCCGCGTGCTCGCCGCCATGGTGGCCGATGTGCTGCATGAAACGGGGCTCCGGGCCAAACGCTTCTCACCTAAATCGGCGCAAGGTGTGCGTGAGTTGGGCGAAAAGCTTGTCTCCTTCAGCGGGCAGATGAGCGAGAAGAATCAAGTGCTGCAATCCTTTTTGGCGGAACGCATGTATCACCACCCGCGTGTCAGCGATATCATGGGGCGGGCCAAACGGGTGGTGCGCGATCTCTTCGATGCCTATACCGGCAATCCCGATCTTCTGCCGCCAAGCTGGCGCGAGGACTCCTTCACCGATGACCGCAGCCGTTTTGCCCGGCAAGTCTGCGATTTCATCGCCGGCATGACCGACCGTTACGCGCTCGACCAGCACAAACGCCTGTTTGACCTCGATCCGCTTTTCCGGTAGCGCACTGATAACTCTCGTCATTCCGGCGAAAGCCGGAATCCAGCCTTCCCGTGGACCCCGGCTTTCGCCGGGGTGACGATGAAGAGAGACAT
>JBOHKD010000140.1:0-4602 GCA_050728895.1 Aestuariivirga sp. | reverse complement strand
GCCCGCCAATCCCGCCATCATGCCGAGATTGGCCTGGTAGCCGGTGGTGAATACGATGCAATGACGGCGGTTGAGAAAACGCGCCAGCTCCTGTTCCAGCGCCACATGCGGCGCATAGCTGCCGTTGGCGATGCGCGAGCCCGTCGTGCCGGTGCCGAAATCCGCGATCGCCGCCTTGCCGGCCGCGATGCATTCGGCGTCGAACGTCATGCCCATGTAGTTGTTGGTGCCGGCAAGAATGGTTTCTCGACCGTTGATGATAGCGCGGGTGGGAGAGATCATCCGCTCATTGACGGTTCCCAGCACATTGACGCCCATCGCCATCATACGTTCGAAACGTTCGGCGATGGAGAGGTGCTTGTCAAACAGATCGATCATGGCAGATGCCTTTTGGTTCTGGCTTCGACCGCCCCCGCAAGATCGGCGATGGTGCGGATATCGGCGAGCTCGTTAAGCGGCATTTCAATATTGAAATGATCCTCGACCTCCATCACGAAATCCATGACCGTCACCGAATCGATGTTGAGATCGGAGGAAATGTCGGTGTCGGGGGCAAGCTTCGTGCCGTTGCTGTTGAAGGGCTCCAGCAGCTTGCAAATCTCGGACATCGTGGCCGTCATCGTTGCGCCTCGTGTTTGGAAGTGAGGCTGCTTTTATCGGCCCGCCGCGAGCGAGGCAACCAGCCGGCGGCGCGGTACCAGGCAAGAGTTTGCGGCAGTCCCCGCGCGAAAGTAACGGGATCGGCAAGCATCATTCCGGGCGCCCGCACCACCCAGTCGGGATGATAAAGCTCGCGGACCTTGCCGGGGTTGAGCATGGAAGGTTTTCCGCTCAGCCGCGCCATGCCGTTTGCCAGCAGCGCAACGCCCATCACAAGGGGCTTCGGCAGAAATACCGGGCGGATGTTTCGCCCGGATGTTTTCCGGGCGATGCCGGCCAAATCGTCCCAGCCATAGCCGCCGGGCGTTCCATCGCTCACCTCCAGCGTTCCCGTGGCACGGCCCGCCACGGCATCGCCAAGCAGGCGCGCGAAGTCTTCGGCATAAATAAGCGAGAAGCGCTGCCCCCGCCGTCCCGGGATCATGGCAATGGCGTGCGTGAGTTGCTTCATCAATGGCAGCGTGGCCCTGTCACCAGGGCCGTAGATCGCGGGCGGGCGCAGCATGAGGGTATTTAACACGCCCTCGAATTGCCGGAGTTCATGTTCGGCTGCCAATTTGCTGGCGCCATAAAACGACAGTTCCGGTTCACGCGCCGCAAGCGAAGAAGCGAATAGGAAACGGCGAACTCCGGCATCCGCCGCGGCCTGGGCCAAGGCTCGCGTCGCAGCCGCATTGTACCGGAAATAATCCGCAGGCGTGGAGGCGGAAATAACCCCCGCCAGATGCACTACCGCATCGGCGCCGCGAACCAGCGTGGCGAGTACCGTGGCATCTTCCAGATGACCGGCAACCAGTTCTACGCCCGGAGGCAACCCCGCCCGCGCCGGATCGCGCACGAGTGCCGCAATCCGGTGCCCACGCTTCAGCAGCTCGGTCACTGCATGGCGCCCGGTAAAACCCGTCGCCCCCGTCATGGCAATCGTCTTGCTCATCCATTCATACCGTCATCCCGGCGAAAGCCGGGATCCATTTTTCAGCGTGAAGACTCTTTAAGAGTCCGTACCTTGCTCGACATGGATCCCGGCTTTCGCCGGGATGACGAGAGGAGGATTATTGTGCGGCTTGCATAAATGCCGAGGCCGGCAGTTCGGCAATCTCGCCGGAGAGATATTTCTGTTTGGCGGCGATGCGCGAAAGCTTGCCCGATGAGGTGAAGGGCAGGCTCTTCGGCGGTACCATGACAACTTTGCACTCGATGCCGGCGCTGTGATGCACGGCGGCCGAGACCTCGCGACGCAAGGCTTCGATTTCATCTTGCTTCTGGCGGCGGCATTGCACCAGCACCACCACATCGTCTTCGCCGTCATCGCCCTCGACCGCGAAGGCCGCCACTTCGCCCCAACCGAGGGGCGCCACCTTCTCGGCCGCCCATTCGATGTCCTGCGGCCAGATGTTGCGGCCATTGTGCAGGATGAGATCCTTGACGCGGCCCGTGATGACGATTTCGCCATCGAGCCAATAACCCATGTCGCCGGTATCGAGAAATCCATCCGGGCCGACCACGGCATCGGTCGCTTGCGTATTGTGATAATAGCCCGCCATCAGGCTCGGGCTGTTGACGAAGATGCGGCCCACCTCGCGCTCGCCGAGATCGATTCCCCGCTCGCCGCGGATCGACACCTTGCTGCCGGCGACGGGTTTGCCACACGCCACGAAACTGCGCGACGTGGTGGAAGGAGCGGCGGGAATAGCCTTGCCTCTGGTCTTCAGGGCATCGCGCTCGATGGTATCGACGCGCACCGGCCGGTCCACTCCGGAAATGGAAATGGCAAGCGTCGTTTCCGCCATGCCGTAGCTCGGCAGGAAGGCTTGCGCGTTGAAACCGGCGACGGAAAGCTTGTCGGCGAAACGATTGAGAATGTCGATGCGCACCATGTCGCCGCCGATGCCGGCCGCGCGCCACTTGCGGAGATCGAGGTGAACCGCCTCGCCGTTGATGCGCCGGGCCGCCAGATCGTAACCGAAGCTTGGCGCACTGCTGACGGTCGATTGATTGTCCGACATCAGCTTGAGCCACAAGGCGGGCCTGCGCGCGAACGCCGCGGTGGCAAGAAAATCGACCGTCACCTGTCCCATCATCGGCGACAGGCAGAAGCCGACAAGCCCCATGTCGTGATAGAGCGGCAACCACGAGAACGCCCGGTCTTCCGGGGTAACGCGCAAGCCCTGGAGAAGGCACCTTGTATTGGCGAGGATCGCTGCTTGGGTGATCAGCACGCCCTTGGGACTGGAAGTCGAGCCCGACGAATACTGGATATAGGCATTTTCGTGCGGACCGAACGGTTCGAGCTTGGCCACCGCTTCCGGCAGCGCCTGAAGCCCGTCATGGGTCAGCACCCGTTCGATGCCGGCGCGCGCGGCACCTTCGCCGATCGCGGCCTGAAGGTCATCGGAGGTAATGACGGCACAGGCTTTTGCCGCCTGCAACATGCCCGCCACCCGGTCCACATAGGCTTGCCTGCCACCCATGTATACGGAGTAAGGCATTGGGCAGGGAATGAGCCCCGCATATTGGCAGGCGAAGAATACCGTCATGAATTGCGGACCCGTTTCGGCCACCACGGCCACCCGGTCGCCACGCTTCAGGCCGAGCGAAAGCAGTTTTCGCGCCGTCACCAGGGCCTGCTTGCGCAGCAGGGCATAGGGCAGCACATGCTGAAGGGAGCCACGGCCCGAATAGAAATTGAACCCGGTTACCCCTTGCGCCGCATAGTCGAGACCCTCGGCCAGAGTGTGAAATTCCGCCAGGCGCAGGGGAAGGTTGCGATTGGAGCGCGGCGTACGGAAAAGCTCATGCTCCGCAACCTCTTGCCGTTTCAGCGCCTTGCTTGTCATCGAGTTTCCGTTGTTCTTTATTCGGCCGTACAAACGCCGCAACATGTCTTAATTTGACGCAATCCTTGCCTAACAGGACCGGCGGCCGAACGTAAATCAATTGCTGTTTCAAATTGTAACGGATTAAAAGTACAATATTTTCAAACAAATAGCCGCTGAAAGCAGGGTCAGCGCGCCAAATCCGAATCCGGCTAACCCGGTGATAATAAGGCAGGCTGTGGAATAGCGGCGCTCCTTGCACGGGCGAACCGCCGGAAGGGCCATCTGGCGCTGGTGGGCGATGATTCCATGGGCCATGTGCAGTTTCGCCTGTTGCACCATTTCCGCAACTTCGGCGGTCTCGAACAGCGTCTCGTGCCCTCCCTGGGCATTGCGTACCAAGCGATAGGTTTTGGGGTCCGGCTCCATAACGATGGCAGTGGAGAGGTCGATCCACAGGCGGGGCGGTTCCCCCGGCGCCATTGCCAGCTCGAAGGCCGCGCGGGCTTGCGGCGAAGCGGCAACGATTGCGGCAAGCTCGTCCTTCAGTACCTGGAGGCGGAGCGTCTTGGCATCGCTCAACCGGCGGCGGGCTTCCAGATGGGCGGCTTCGGCGGCGCGCATCTGGCGCAACGCGACGTCGAATCCGCCCGCCTCTCCAATTGCCGATCCGGCCTGTGCCACTGGTCCACTCCCATGCGCCATCTTGTGCCGAAACAGGTCATCCGGACGGCGATCGCGTAATTACTCACGGGAACCTGCACAGCCGGTGCCACTTCCTCCTTACTCTCCATGGCCGAGCTTGACCCATTGCTGTCCGGTCAAGGCGAAACCGTTGCAATGGTCATGCAGGACTCGTTCTGGATGCAGCGGCTCGTTGTTTTAACTCATCGGCTTCTCTTTCCTCATCCTGAGGTGCGACCCCGGACTTGATCCGGGGGAGCCTCGAAGGATCGGGCTGGCGCTGAAGCTGCCGCAGCGTCCTTCGAGGCTCAGGCTTCGCCTGAGCACCTCAGGATGAGGTGGGAGGGAAGGCACGGACTTGGTCTGACTCGCTATTTCGGTTCTGTTTCTTAACCGGACAGCAGTGGGCTTGACCCTGCCATCTGGATGGCCGGGTCAAGCC
>JBOHKD010000139.1:0-4666 GCA_050728895.1 Aestuariivirga sp. | reverse complement strand
TCCTTGGCTAGGGTGCGGTGCGGCATTCTTCTCCAAACCTCAGACTTGCCTGGATTCTATAGTGGCGGACCATCCACAGCAAAGGCTTTCCGCAACGCGGGAGAGCGGGTAGAGTTTACGCAAATCGGGTGGAGCCTATGCCGGACAGTATTCGTTTTTTGTTAATTATCGCGTGTTTGGGTGGAGCGGTGTATGGAACCGCTTGGGCGCTGGCCAATTTCCCGCCGGAGCAGACGGAAATTGTAAAGCCTTTGCCGCATGAAAAACTCCGGCCCAAATAGTGATCCCGCTGTCCGCCGCGACGGCAGGCTCATTGAACGGTTCCTTGAGATGATGGCGGCGGAGCGCGGCGCTGCCCAAAACACGCTCGCGGCCTACAGCCATGACCTTACGGATTATGAATCTTTCTTGCGCACGCGGAACGCCAACCTCAAAGAGGCGCTGCCTGAACATATCCGCCAATATCTCGCCGTTCTTGAGGCCGGTGGCATGTCACGCGGCACGGCGGCCCGCAAACTTTCGGCAATCCGCCAGTTCCACCGTTTCCTGCTGGGCGAGGGTCTGTCGCGGGAAAACCCCACAACTGCAATCGAAAGTCCGCGTAACGCGCGTGCGCTACCTAAGCTCGTTGCGGAAAGCGATGTGACGTTGTTGCTCGACGCGGCGCGGAGGAAGCTCGCGGAGGCGGCGGGCAAAAGCGTGCTAAAAGCGTGGCGCATGGTGTGCCTGCTGGAGCTGCTTTATGCCACGGGCCTGCGCGTTTCGGAGCTTGTGAGTCTTACGGTGCGCGCCGCCTCGGCTGATGGCGAGTTCATTGCGATCAAGGGCAAGGGCGGGCGCGAGCGGCTGGTTCCGCTGACGGGCACGGCGCGCGCGGCGCTCAAAGATTATCTCCGGCAGCTTTCCCGGGCCACCGGCGCGGAGTCGAAGTGGCTGTTCCCCTCCTTTGGGGCGAAGGGCCATCTGACGCGCCAGCATTTCGCCCTTGAGCTCAAGAGTATCGCCGCTAAGGCCGGGCTCGACAGCAGACGGATTTCGCCGCATGTGCTACGCCATGGCTTCGCCAGCCATTTGTTGGCCGGAGGTGCCGATCTCCGCGCCGTGCAGCAGATGCTGGGCCATGCGGACATATCGACGACGCAGATCTACACCCATGTGCAACAGGACCGCCTGCGCGCGGCAGTCGAAAACCATCATCCGCTTGCCAAGAAAAGTTGACTTTGGCCCTTCGGATCGTCACGTTCGCCCCAGTTTCACAAACAATGAGCAAAAATGCCCTCCTATCTCGATTTTGAAGCTCCCGTTGCCGAACTGGAAGGCAAGATCGCTGAACTGCGGATACTTGCCTCCGGTGACAAGGCGATTTCTATTGCCGACGAGGTCAAGGCTCTCGAACGGAAGGCAGCGAAGGTATTGAGTGAACTTTATGAGTCGCTGGCGCCCTGGCAGAAGGCCCAGGTCGCACGTCATCCCGAGCGGCCACATGCGCTCGATTACGTCGATGCCCTGATTACCGAATTCACCCCCATGGCGGGAGATCGCAAATTCGCCGAGGATTTTGCGGTGATCGGCGGCCTTGGACGATTTCGCGGGCAACCCGTGATGGTGATCGGTCAGGAAAAGGGCCATGACACGGCGGCGCGTCTCAAACGGAATTTCGGCATGGCGCGGCCCGAAGGCTATCGCAAGGCGGTTCGTCTCATGGAAACCGCCGACCGCTTCGGCCTTCCCGTCATCACCTTTGTCGACACCGCCGGGGCCTACCCCGGTATCGATGCCGAGGAGCGCGGCCAGGCGGAGGCCATTGCCCGCTCGACCGATTGCTGCCTTGGCCTTGGCGTGCCATTGATTTCCGTAGTCATCGGTGAAGGCGGATCGGGCGGTGCCATCGCCATTGCCACGGCCAATTCGGTGTTGATGCTCGAACACGCGATCTATAGCGTGATATCGCCGGAAGGTGCCGCTTCGATTCTGTGGCGCGATCCCGCCCGCGCCAAGGATGCGGCGGCAGCCATGAAGATTACCGCCCAGGATCTAAAGAAGCTCGGAATTATCGATGAAATCGTCTCCGAGCCGATGGGTGGCGCGCACCGCGGCCCAGCGGAGGCAATAGCTGGAACGGGCGAGGCAATCGCCCGGACGCTGAGCGCGTTCGCGGGCGTATCGGGCGATGTGCTGCGAACCCAGCGGCGCGAGAAGTTTCTGGCTATCGGCCAAAACCTGTAGCTTCGGTCAAGGGGCGAGCCAGCCCGGTATTTGCCCATAAACGGCGGTAAGATTAACACCCAGAGTTGACATGACGGGGATCAGGGCCACGGCAATACCTGCGGCAATGAGACCATATTCGATGGCGGTGGCACCATTTTCGTTACGAAGCAAACGGAGAATGGGAGTGACGATGGCCTGCATGGACGATAAGCTCCCGCTTGGCCGCAATTTGCTTCGCGGCTGACAATTGGCACTAGACCACGGCCATCTGCAAAATCCCGTTAATCCGTTTCTTAAGATTTGCATTGCGCCGCAAATGAAAATTAACCATTCGGTAGTGGTTGGGAGAAACAGATGACGCGGAAGATCGGGCGGCGGGGATTGCTCAAGGGATTGGCGGCAAGCGCTGTTGCGGCAGGCATTGGCGGCGCAGGCATATTCGCCCGATCGGGGAATGCGCCGGTTTTGCGCGCCACCAGCCGGACCATCGAGGTCAAAGGCAAGGCCGCTAGGGTCTTTGGGCTTCTGGGGCCGGGGGAGAAGCCCGGCATGGAATTACTTCTCGGCCAGCCGTTCAGGGCCCGGCTCGAAAACGCCACAGACACGGAAACGCTCATTCACTGGCACGGCCTGACGCCGCCCAGCGAACAGGACGGCGTTCCGATGCTGTCGCAACCCCCACTCCAGCCCGGCGCCAGCTACGCTTACGACTTCGCCAATACCCGTTCGGGCACGCACTGGATGCATTCCCATGCCGGATTGCAAGAACAGTTACTTTTGGCGGCACCGCTGATCGTGCGGAAAACCGCCAAGCCGGTTTTCGACGAACAGGAACACGTCGTGATGGTGCATGACTTCACGTTCCGCGATCCCGCCGATATTCTCGCCGAATTGCAAAGCGGCCGTGGCGCCCATGCCGGTCATGCCATGGGTGCCATGCTCAACGACATCGCCTTCGATGCCTATTTGGCCAACGACCGCACGCTTGACGATCCGGAAATCGTTAAGGTTGAGAAGGGCGGGCAGGTCAGGCTCCGCATCATCAACGCGGCAGCGGCCAGCAACATGTGGATCGAATTGGGTTCGCTCGAGGGCGATTTGATCGCCGTCGATGGCAATGCGGTTCTTCCGATCCGCGGATCGCGTTTTCCACTCGCCATTGCCCAGCGCGCCGATATCCGGATCCGCGTGCCGCGCGAGGGTGGCGCTTTTCCGGTTCTCTTCCAACCGGAGGGGCTTACCGCACGAACCGGGCTGGTGCTGGCGACGGCGGCAGCACAAACGGCCAAGATCGCCCCGGAAGCCGAGGCGGCGGCGTCCGCTCTCGACTTGTCATTCGAGCGCCGATTGCGTGCTGCCGGTGAATTGCCTGAAGAGCCGGTGACGCGCACCGAGGTGCTGACTCTGACCGGCGGCGGCCCGGACTATATCTGGGGTCTCAATGGCAAGCCTTCAATGCACGACACAATATTCACCGTGAGACAGGGCGAGCGCATCGAGGTGATCATGCGCAACATGACCGGCATGGCCCATCCCATGCATCTGCACGGGCATTACTTCAAGGTTGTTGGACTGAACAACGCCCGCCTCGACGGCGCGCTTCGCGATACCGTGCTGGTGCCGCCCATGGAAAGCGTCACCATCATGTTCGATGCCGGCAATCCCGGCACATGGGCCTTCCATTGCCATCATCTCTATCACATGAACTCCGGGATGATGGGAACAATCGCCTATACGCGCGCGGCGTAGGGCATGTTCCGCCAAAGTGTGTGCACTTTGGCGATAAGGACATGCTCCAACTTAATGAGTTACACAAAAGCCCCGTGGCAGTGCTTGTATTTCTTGCCCGAGCCGCAGGGGCAGACGTCATTGCGGGCGATCTTGCCCCAGGTTTCCGGTCTTTTCGAGTGGCCGGCAAGTGCGGGAGCCGCCGCGGCAGCGCCGAAGAAGGCGCCTTGGCCAAGGTCGTCCTCCCCGGTCAGCGCATCAAGGTGGCGGACTTCCATTTCCGGCAAATCGTCCTCGTCCGGTAACAGGTCGCCGGGGACGCGGCTTTGAATCTCGACCCGCATGACTTGCGCGGTGGCATTCTCGCGCAGATTGCCGATCAGGGCCTCGAACAGGGTGAAGCCCTCGGTTTTGTATTCATTGAGGGGATCGCGCTGGCCGTAGGCGCGCAGCTGGATTACCTGACGCAAATGCTCGACGGTGATGATGTGATCACGCCAAAGATTATCGAGGGTGCGCAGCAGCACCGCCTTCTCGACCTGAACCATGATCTCGGGAGTGAATTTCTCGCGCTTGGCGGCATAGATCTTGTCCGCCGCCTGGGCGACACGGTCGCGGATTTCCGCTTCGGCGATGCCTTCCTCCTTGGCCCAATCCTCGACCGGAAAATCGATGGCGATCACCTCGCGCAGCCGCACGCGCAAACCCTTTGCGTCCCACTGTTCGGCAT
>JBOHKD010000138.1:0-4671 GCA_050728895.1 Aestuariivirga sp. | reverse complement strand
CGGGCACGCGAGCTCGGCGGCAAGCTGTGGGTGTTGAAAGCCCAGGTCCACGCCGGCGGGCGCGGCAAGGCGGGCGGCGTCAAGCTGTGCCGCGACGAGGACGAGGTTCTCGAGGCCGCCGACGATTTGCTCGGCAAGAAACTGGTGACGCATCAGTCGGGACCGGCGGGCAAGATCGTCTACCGGCTCTATGTGGAAGGCGGCGTTGCCATCGCGCGCGAACTTTATCTGGGCTTCGTGCTCGACCGCAAATCCGAGCGCGTCATGGTTGTCGCCTCGGCGGCGGGCGGCATGGAGATCGAGGATATCGCGGTTGAGAAACCGGATTCCATCATTCGTGTCAGCGTCGAACCGGCGGTGGGCATGCAGGCCTTTCAGGCCCGCGAGATCGCTTTCGCATTGGGGCTAGCGCCAACGCAGGTGCCGCAGGCCGTCACCACCATTCTCGGCTGCTACCGGGCCATGGAGGAACTCGACGCCACCATGGTCGAGATCAATCCGCTGATCGTGACCGAGGACGGATCGGTGGTGGCGCTCGACGCCAAGATGAGTTTCGACGACAATTCCCTGTTCCGCCATCCGGCCATCGCGGAACTGCGCGACAAGAGCCAGGAAGACGCGCGCGAAACCAGAGCCTATGACCGTGGCCTTTCCTATGTGGGCCTTAGCGGCAATATCGGCTGCATCGTCAATGGCGCCGGCCTTGCCATGGCGACCATGGACATGATCAAGCTGGCGGGTGGCGAGCCCGCCAACTTTCTCGATATCGGCGGCGGTGCCACACCCGAGCGCGTGGCCAAGGCTTTCAAGCTCGTGACTTCGGATGCCAATGTCGAGGCGATCCTCGTCAATATCTTCGCCGGCATCAACCGCTGCGACTGGGTGGCCGAGGGTGTGGTACAGGCGCTGGAGAAAAACCCCGTCAAGGTGCCGGTGATCGTGCGCCTTGCCGGAACCCATGTGGAAGAGGGCCGCAAGATATTGGCGCGCTCCGGGCTTCCCATCATTCGCGCCAACACGCTTGCCGAAGCCGCCACGCGCGCTGTCGCCGCGTGGAAAAACGACAAATCCGAAGAACTGAAAAAAGCGGTGAACGCATGACCATCCTTCTCGATCGCTCGACCCCCGTTCTCGTCCAGGGCATCACCGGCAAGATCGGCTCCTTCCATGCCAAGGAGATGCTGGACTACGGCACCCATATCGTGGGCGGCGTCACGCCCGGAAAAGGCAAAACCTCCGAGCATGGCCTGCCGGTGTTCGACACCATGAAGGAGGCCGTCGAAAAGACCGGGGCCACGACATCGATCGTCTTCGTGCCGCCACCCTTCGCCGCCGACTCGATCATGGAGGCGGCCGATGCCGGCATCCGCACTTGTGTCGCCATCACCGACGGCATTCCGGCCCAGGACATGATCAAGGTGAAGCGCTATATGCGCCGCTACCGGGCGGAAAACCGCATGCGCCTCATCGGACCCAATTGCGCCGGGGTTATTTCACCCGGCAAGGCGCTGCTCGGCATCATGCCGGGAAATATTTATCTCTCCGGCAATGTCGGCATTGTCGGGCGCTCCGGCACGCTTGGCTATGAGGCGGCGGCGCAGATGAAGGAACTCGGCATCGGCGTTTCCACCAGCGTCGGCATCGGCGGCGATCCCGTCAATGGTTCATCTTTCAAGGACATTCTGGAACTCTTCGAGGCCGATCCCGAAACCCACGCGGTGGTGATGATCGGCGAGATCGGCGGGCCGCAGGAAGCGCAAGCGGCGGAATTTATCCGCGACTACATGAAAAAGCCGGTGGTGGCCTATGTGGCGGGATTGTCGGCGCCCAAGGGCCGCACCATGGGCCATGCCGGCGCCATCATTTCGGCCTTCGGCGAAAGTGCCTCGGAAAAAGTCGAAATCCTGCGCGAAGTGGGCGTGGCGATAGCGCCAACCCCGGCGGAAATCGGCATCACCGCGCAAAGGGTGCTGAAGGCGGCTTGAAACTGCGCCAGAACAGCTCGACTTCTGTTCCGGCAAACAAAAATCAAAAAGCTTCTCTCCATCACCGGCTTTCTCGGGTCAGGCCCAAGAACAGGCAAGGCCGATGATGGAGAGAAAATAGATCAATGCCCCTCAAAGCTCACCAGCGTGTGCACCTTCACGCCCTTGGCCTTGAGTTTTGCCGCGCCGCCCAGTTCGGGCAGGTCGATGACGAAGGCCGCGGCGACGACTTTGCCGCCGGATTTACGGATCAAGTCGATGGCGGCACCGGCCGTTCCGCCGGTCGCTACCAGATCGTCGATCAGCAGGATGCGATCGTTCTTGCGGATCGCGTCGGCATGGATCTCGATGGTGTCGATCCCATACTCGAGCGCGTAATCCTGGCCGATGACGCGCGACGGCAGCTTGCCCTTCTTGCGAATGGGGATGAAGCCCCGGCCCAGCGTGTGAGCCACGGCGCCGCCGAGTATGAAGCCCCGCGCCTCGATGCCCGCCACGAAGTCGATGCCGGTTCGCAAAAACGGCCAGGCCAACTCATCGACGGCGGCGCGAAAGCCGTGCAAATCGGCCAGCAGCGTGGTGATATCGCGGAACATGATGCCGGGCTTGGGGTAATCCGGGATGTTACGGATATAGCGCTTGATGTCGAAACCGTTGCGAAGGTCCATCGCGGTTTTCCTTATGGCCATTTCACCAGTGGCGGCAGGGAGGACAAGATCGCCTCCACATGGCCGCCGGTCTTGAGGCCGAAGATCGTCCCGCGATCATAGAGCAGATTGAACTCCACGTAGCGGCCGCGGCGAATTAATTGCTCCTCGCGGTCGGCCTCGGTCCATGGGGTTTCCATGTTGCGGCGGACGAGGGCGGGATAGGTTTTGAGAAGGGCGTTGCCCACTTCCTGCACGAAAGCGAAGTCAGCTTCCCAATCGCCGGAGTCCAGATAGTCGAAGAAGATGCCGCCCACGCCGCGCGGCTCCTTGCGGTGAGCAAGATAGAAGTATTCATCGCACCATTTCTTGTAACGGGCATAGTCGGCCACCGCATGGGGCTCGCAGGCAGCCTGCATGGCGGCGTGGAAATCGCTGGTGTCGGGGTCGTCCAGGGTGCGCCTGCGGTCGAGCACGGGGGTAAGATCGGCGCCGCCGCCGAACCAGGCCTTGGAGGTTGCGACGAATCTCGTGTTCATGTGAACCGCCGGGACATTGGGGTTCAAGGGGTGGGCGATCAGCGAGATGCCGGAAGCCCAAAAGCGCGGGTCTTCCTCCGCCCCCGGCATCTGCTTGCGAAATTCCGGGCTGAATTCGCCATGGACGGTCGAGCAGTGGACAGCGGCCTTCTCGAAAACCTGGCCGTGGAGCATGGCCATGACCCCACCACCGCCCTCGGGGCGGGCCCACGGCTTGCGGACAAACCGGCTGCCGCCCTCGGTCTCCTCAAGGCTGGCACACAGCCTATCGCGCAAGGTTTCGAACCAGGTTTGAGCCCTTGTCTGGCGGCCGTCCATTTGTGCAAATGACCCCGGAAAACAGTGCGACACTTGATGGCTAGACTTATTAGCATCGCAATGTCAAAAACGCTTCGATTTGCTGCAACGCAAGGGAAAAGACGTGGCCACAGCGGAACACGCGGAACACGCGGACGTAAACCGGCGGGATTTTCTCTATATCGCAACGGGTGCTGTAAGTGCCGTCGGCGTAGCGCTGACGGCTTGGCCCTTCATCCATCAAATGAACCCGGACGCCTCGGTGCTGGCGCTGGCGACCATCGAAGTCGATCTTGCCCCCATCGCCGAGGGCCAGGCCATCACGCTGAAGTGGCGCGGCAACCCGGTATTCGTGCGGCACCGGACGCCGGCGGAGATCACCGCGGCAAAGGCCGTCAAGCCGGAAGACCTCAAGGATCCCATTGCCCGCAACGAGAACGTCAAGGACGGCGATCCGGCGACGGATGAAAACCGCGTGGTCGGCGGCAAGGAGCAATTCCTGGTGATGATGGGCGTGTGCACCCATCTCGGTTGCGTTCCCATCGGCAATGAAGGCGAGTTCGCCATCGTTGAAGGCTCGGCCAAGACCGGCGGCTGGTTCTGCCCGTGCCATGGTTCGCACTACGACACGGCGGGGCGCATCCGCCGGGGGCCGGCTCCAGAAAATCTTCTTGTTCCGAAATATGCGTATCTCACCGACACCAAAATCCGCATCGGCTAGAAGGACATCGCATGAGCGGACATTCACCCTCGCGGCCGAAGAGCGCCCTCGGCAAATGGTTTCATGACCGGCTTCCGGTCACCGATCTCTCCGGCCACATGCTGGATTTTCCGACGCCCAAAAACCTCAATTACTGGTGGACGTTCGGCGGCATTCTGACCATCATGCTGGTGGTGCAGATCGTCACCGGCATCGTGCTGGTGATGCATTATACAGCGCATGTCGACATGGCGTTCGCCTCGGTCGAGCACATCATGCGCGATGTGAATTACGGCTGGCTGCTGCGCTATCTGCACGCCAACGGCGCCTCGATGTTCTTCGTCGCCGTCTATATCCACATTTTCCGCGGCATGTACTACGGCTCCTACAAGGCGCCGCGCGAAGTGCTGTGGATGATCGGCGTCTTGATCTATCTGGTGATGATGGCCACCGCCTTCATGGGCTATGTGCTGCCGTGGGGCCAGATGAGCTTCTGGGGCGCC
>JBOHKD010000137.1:0-4706 GCA_050728895.1 Aestuariivirga sp. | reverse complement strand
GATTGGTGGATGGCGTGGCGCTGGGCGGTTACGATGCCGTATCGTATTTCACGGATGGCGGTCCCAAGGAGGGCAGCGAGCAGTTCGCGGCCGATTGGAAGGATGCCAGGTGGCGCTTCTCCACGGCCGAAAATCTCGCCGCCTTCAAGGCGTCTCCTGAAAAATACGCGCCGCAATATGGCGGCTATTGCGCCTACGCGGTCTCGAAGGGCGCGACCGCCAAGGGCGATCCTTCGGTGTGGACGCTCGCCAATGGCAAGCTCTATCTCAACCTCTCCAAGGAGGTTCAAGCCACGTGGCGGAATGACATCCCCGGCAATGTAGCGCAGGCCGATGCCAACTGGCCGGGGGTGCTGAAATAGCGGTCGGTGGCCCCAGGTGCCCGATGCCGTCGAACCGGCGATGACGCCATCCCGGTAGATCGGCTCCTCATGATAGATCATCGGCACGCTGGAGCAGGGCCTTGGACATGGGGGCTCCGGGAATAATCCTCACCCTGAAGTGCACCGCGTGAGCGGTGCCTCGAAGGGCGTGCCGCGTGGCTGCTGCTTCGAGACTCGCTTGCGCTCGCACCTCGGCATGAGGAATATCAATAGCATTTTCCTTTGCGGAAAATCGGGCTTTCGATTAAGAGTTTCCCATGCATCGAGGCGATATCACACCGGCGGAGGCCTACCAGCGGTTGCAGAACAACTCTGCCGCCGTGCTCATCGACACGCGCACCCAGCCGGAATGGGTTTTCGTCGGCGTTCCGGCGGTCGAACGGCTGATCCGGCTTTCCTGGCAGGTCTTCCCGTCCATGCAGGTGAACGGCCAGTTCGTAGCCGAAATCGAGCAGATGGGATTGCCCAAGGATACGGAAGTCATGTGCATTTGCCGCTCCGGCGCGCGCTCGGCCTCGGCCGCTTCGGCGCTGACGGAGGCGGGCTACACCAACGCCTGGAATGTCGCGCAAGGCTTCGAGGGCGACAAGGATCAAAACGGCCGCCGGGGTTCCATTGGCGGCTGGAAGGCGGCGGGCCTTCCCTGGGTGCAGAGCTGATGAAGAAAAAAGCCAGGGATCAATCGCCCGCGCAATGGGGCGATGCCACCAAACTCGTGCGCGGCGGGCTTGATCGCTCGCCCCATGGCGAAACCTCGGAAGCGATCTACCTCAACTCCGGTTTCGTCTATGACGATCCGGAAACCGCCGAACGGCGTTTTGCCGGCGAAGAAGAAGGCTATGTTTACGGCCGCTACGGCAATCCGACAGTCACCATGTTTGAAGAGCGCATGCGCCTCCTTGAGGGCGCCGAGGCCTGCTATGCGGTGGCCTCCGGCATGTCGGCGGCCTTCGGAACACTGGCTTGTCAGTTGAAGGCGGGCGATCACATCGTTGCCTCACGCGCGCTGTTCGGTTCCAACTACCAGATCATCACGGCGATCCTGCCGCGCCTCGGCATCAACCAAGATCTCGTCGGCGGTAACGATGCCGCCGCATGGAAGCGCGCCATCACGCCCAAGACCAAATGCGTCTTTATTGAAACGCCTTCCAATCCCTTGCTGGAAGTGCTCGACATCGAAATGATCTGCGACATCGCCCACAAGGCGGGTGCCATGGTTATCGTCGATAATGTTTTCGCAACACCCATCCTGCAGAAGCCGATGGAGATGGGCGCCGATATCGTCTTCTATTCCAGCACCAAGCACACCGATGGCCAGGGAAGGGTTTTCGGCGGCGCCATTCTATGCAGCAAAAAGTTCAAGGAAGATTTGCTGAAACCGTTTCTGCGGCATACGGGTCCTACGATCTCGCCGTTCAATGCCTGGGTATTGCTGAAAGGCATGGAAACCCTGAAGCTGCGGGTCGAAGCCCAGAGCCACGCGGCGGCGGCCGTAGCCGATGCGCTGGTATCGTTGCCCGGCGTGGAGCGGGTGTATTATCCCCATCACGGCAGCCACGCCCAGGCGAAACTGGCGCGCAAGCAGATGAAACTGGGCGGCACCTTGGTGGCATTCGACGTGGTGGGCGGCAAGGCACGCGCTTTCGACGTGCTGCGCAATCTCGCCATCATCGACATTTCCAACAATCTTGGCGATACGAAATCGCTGATCACCCACCCGGCCACCACAACCCATCGCAATATCGGCCCGGAAGCCCGCGCGGCGATGGGCATCGGCGATGGCGCCTTGCGCCTCTCGGTGGGGCTTGAGGATGTGGGCGACCTGATCGGCGACCTGAAGCAGGCGATCGGCAGTTAGGCTCGCGCCGTTCTCTCCATGGGAGAGGAACAAAGTGAAGGCGGCCATTTTATCGACAAGCTTGATGGCAAAAAGCGGAGATCCAACAGGTTTATGAGGCCTTGATGCGTATTTCAACCGGACTTCTGGCGGCATTTCTGATTTTGTCTCAAGCCGCAACGGGGCTTGCCCAAACAGCGGTGCCGGACTCTGGCGTGGCATTGCGTCTTTCCTTTGCGCCGGTGGTCAAGACCACCGCTCCCGCCGTCGTCAACGTCTATGCCAAACGCCGCGTGGCGCAAAGCGATCAGGGCCTGTTCGCCGATCCCTTCTTCCGGCGCTTCTTCGGCGACAAGGGCTCCTTCGGCGGCCGCGAGCGGGTGCAGAATTCGCTGGGATCAGGTGTCATCGTCGATCCCAACGGGCTCATCGTCACCAACAACCATGTGATCATGGGCGGCACCGACATCCGCGTGGTGCTGGCCGACAAGCGCGAGTTTGAAGCGAAACTTCTGCTCGCCGACGAGCGCACCGACCTCGCCGTCCTCAAGATCGCGGCTTCGGACGAAGCACTGCCGGCGCTCTCGCTGGGCGATTCCGATTCGCTTGAAGTGGGCGATCTGGTACTCGCCATCGGCAATCCCTTCGGCGTCGGCCAGACCGTGACCAGCGGCATCGTCTCGGCCCTGGCTCGCACCCAGGTCGGCATCTCCGACTACCAGTTCTTCATCCAGACGGACGCCGCCATCAATCCCGGCAACTCCGGCGGAGCGCTGGTCAACATGACGGGTGAACTCGTCGGCATCAACACCGCGATCTTCTCGCGTTCCGGAGGCTCCATCGGCATCGGCTTCGCTATCCCCGTGAATATGGTGAAAACCGTGGTCGAGTCGGCGGAAACCGGCAAGGCCGTGAAACGCCCGTGGCTGGGTGCTGAACTCCAGGATGTGACCCAGGATATCGCCGACAGCCTGGGCTTCGCCAGGCCCGAAGGCGCGCTGGTCGTGAGTTTGCATGCCGAGAGCCCATTGGCCAAGGCGGGGCTAAAGCGCGGCGACGTGATCTTCGCCATCGAGGGGAGGCCGGTCGAGAACGCCAAGGAACTCGGCTACAGGGTCGCGACCTCGCCCATAGGTGCTACGCCCATCATCGAATACGAGCGCGGCGGCAAGCGCACCGAAACCAGCATCGTCCTTACCGCCGCGCCGGAAACCACGGCGCGCGAGGAAACCTTGATCGAGGGCAAAAATCCCCTCGCCGGCATGGTGGCCGCCAATTTGTCGCCGGCACTCGCCGATGAATTGGGATTGCACGCCGATGCCAAGGGCGTTGCCGTAGCCGCGGTCAAGGGCGGTCCCGCAAAACGCTTTTTGCGCAAAGGCGATGTCATTCTCGAAGTCAATGGCAGAGCCATCGACAGTGTGGCGGCATTGCAAGAAGCCCTGGGTAACACCGCCAGTCTATGGCGGATCGCGGTCAACCGTGGCGGCCGCATTCTGAAACTTTCCGTCGGCGGCTAGAGCATGTTCCTCCAAAGTGCACACACTTTGGTGATAAGAACATGCTCCATTCGTTTGAATTGGCGCATTTTCTTGTCCGGAAAGTGGAATCCACTTTCCGGGAAAATGCGCTAGTGGCCAATCTCTTTGAGGCTGCGGGATTATCGGCGGATGCGCCGCGTCCCCTGGCCGACCGGTTGCGCCCGCAAAAGCTTTCCGATGTGGTGGGCCAGGATCATCTGGCGGGATCGGATGGCGTATTGACCCGCATGCTGGCGGCGGGCCGCATTCCCTCGATTATCTTTTGGGGGCCGCCCGGCACCGGCAAGACGACCATCGCACGGTTGCTAGCGGGGGAGACGGGTTTGGTCTTCGAGCAGATGTCGGCGGTGTTCTCGGGCGTCGCCGATTTGAAGAAGGCTTTTGAACAAGCCCGCATCCGGCGCGAGCAGGGCCGGGGCACGCTGCTGTTTGTCGATGAAATCCACCGCTTCAACAAATCCCAGCAGGATTCCTTCCTGCCCTATGTCGAGGATGGCACCATCATTCTCGTGGGCGCCACCACGGAAAATCCCTCCTTCGAACTGAACGGCTCCCTGCTGTCGCGCTGCCAGGTGCTGGTGCTCAACCGGCTCGATGCGGCGGCGATGAACGCCTTGATCGGGCGCGCCGAACTGTTTGAGAAGCGCGGCCTTCCCGTGAATACCGCGGCGCGCGAGGCATTGATCGCCATGGCCGATGGCGACGGGCGCTATATCCTCAATCTAGTGGAAGAAATTTTTTCAGCCGTGCCCGCGGGCGCCGAACCGATTACGCCGGCGGCTCTGGCCAAGACCGTGCAAAAGCGCATGCCGCTGTACGACAAGGCCGCCGATGGCCACTACAATTTGATCTCGGCGCTTCATAAATCGGTGCGGGGATCCGATCCCGACGCCGCACTTTATTATTTGGCCCGCATGCTGGTGGCGGGCGAAGACCCCTTGTATC
>JBOHKD010000136.1:0-4754 GCA_050728895.1 Aestuariivirga sp. | reverse complement strand
CGCTTCGCCTGCCCGGTTTCAGGTTTTACCATCGACGAGATCGAGCCCCGGCTGTTTTCTTTCAACAATCCCTTCGGCGCTTGCCCAAAGTGCGATGGGCTGGGCACCGAGTTGAAATTCGAGCCGGACCTTGTGGTGCCTGACGATAGCTTGAGCTTGCGCGATGGCGCCATCCTGCCGTGGGCCAAAACCGGCAACACCTCGCCCTATTACACCCAGACGCTGCAGGCGCTGGCCAAACATTACAAATTCCCGATGACAGCGCCCTGGCGCGATCTGCCGAAGAAGGCCCGCGAGGCCATTTTGTTCGGCACGGGCGAGGAGGAAATCTCCATCACCTATGACGACGGCATCCGCTCCTACAAGACGCGGAAGCCGTTCGAGGGCGTCATCGGCAATATCGAGCGGCGCTGGCGGGAAACCGATTCGCAATGGATGCGCGAGGAGTTGTCGCGCTACCAGTCCGATCACCCGTGCGAAGCCTGTGGCGGCTACCGCCTGAAGCCCCAGGCACTCGCGGTCAAGATCGGCCGCAAACATATCGGCGAAGTTTCAGCGCTGTCGATCCGCGAGGCGAACATCTGGTACAGCGAGCTTCCGGCCAAGCTGAAACCCAAGCAACAAGAAATCGCCCAGCGCATTTTGAAGGAAATACGCGAGCGTCTCAAATTTCTGGCCGATGTCGGGCTGGATTACCTCAATCTGTCGCGCACTTCAGGCACTTTGTCAGGCGGCGAAAGCCAGAGGATCAGGCTTGCCTCGCAGATCGGCTCGGGCCTCACCGGTGTTCTCTATGTGCTCGACGAGCCCTCCATCGGCCTGCACCAGCGCGACAACGCGAGGCTTCTTGAAACGCTGGTGCATCTCCGCGATCTCGGCAATACGGTGATCGTCGTCGAGCACGACGAGGAGGCGATCCGGCAGGCGGATTTCGTGGTCGACATCGGCCCCGGTGCCGGCGTTCACGGCGGCCAGATCATCGCGCAAGGCACGCCTTCCGAGATCATGGCCAGTCCCAATTCGCTCACCGGACAGTATCTCACCGGCTTCCAGCAAGTGCCACTGCCGCAGTTCCGGCGCCGGTGGGACAAAGGCCGCTCGATCCGCATCAAGGGGGCGCGCGCCAACAATCTTAAAAACATTTCCGCGGAAATTCCGCTGGCGGTGTTCACCTGTGTTACCGGCGTATCGGGTGGCGGCAAATCCACGCTGCTGATCGACACAATTTATCGCGCCGCCGCCCGCAAACTCATGGGCTCGCGCGAGCAACCCCTGGAACACGAACGGATCGAAGGGCTTGAGATGCTCGACAAGATCATCGACATCGATCAATCGCCCATCGGGCGCACGCCTCGCTCCAACCCCGCGACCTATACCGGCGCCTTCACGCCGATCCGCGACTGGTTCGCCGGATTGCCGGAAGCCAAGGCGCGGGGCTATGGGCCGGGGCGCTTTTCCTTCAACGTGAAAGGCGGTCGCTGCGAGACCTGCCAGGGCGACGGTGTCATCAAGATCGAGATGCACTTTCTCCCCGATGTCTATGTGACCTGCGATGAGTGCCACGGCAAGCGCTACAACCGCGAAACGCTGGAGATCAGGTTCAAGGACAAATCGATCGCCGATATTCTCGACATGACGGTGGCGGAGGGGGCCGAGTTTTTCCGCGCCGTGCCGAGTGTGCGCGACAAGATGGTGACATTGGAGCGCGTCGGCCTCGGCTACATCCATGTGGGCCAGCAGGCCACCACGCTATCGGGCGGCGAGGCCCAGCGCGTCAAGCTGGCCAAGGAACTTTCGCGGCGCGCGACGGGACGGACCTTGTATTTACTCGATGAGCCCACCACCGGGCTCCACTTTCATGACGTGAGAAAGCTCCTGGAAGTGCTGCATGAGCTGGTGGACCAAGGCAACACGGTCGTGGTGATCGAGCACAATCTCGAAGTCATCAAGACCGCCGACTGGATCATCGACCTGGGGCCGGAAGGCGGCGATGCGGGCGGCGAGATCGTAACGGCGGGAACGCCGGAAGACGTGTCACGCGAGAAGCGGAGTTATACGGGGCAGTATCTCAGGCACGTGCTGCGGCGGGGGAAGAAAGAAGCGGCGGAGTGAATTTAACGTTATTTAAGTCGGCCGGCTGGTTCTAAGAGTCATCTTCCGCTATGTTGGCGCGGAATTGGAAGGCCAAAAGTGCAACTTACCTTTGAAACTGAAATCGAGGCGGACGGACGGTGGCTGGCGGAAGTTCCGGAATTGCCTGGAGTCTTGGCTTATGGGTCCACGCGCGATGAGGCTCTAGCCAGAGCCGAGACGCTGGCGCTGCGCGTGATTGCCGAGAAAATTGAACATGGTGAAGCAAAACCGATGGCATTGTCGGTCTTCATCGCGGCGGAATGAGCAGCTTTCCATCTACCAAGGCAAAACGGGTTCTTTCGGCACTTGAACGCCTCGGATGGACTATCAAACGTCAATCCGGTTCGCACCGGATTCTACGGCGCGAAGGCTGGCCAGATATGGTCTTTGCATTCCACGATGGCGAAGAAATCGGACCGAGGATGCTGGCCCGCATGGCAAAGCTGACTGGTCTAAAACCGGAAGATCTGTAGTCGCTGTCGAAGTCAAAATTCTCGTAGGGAAGACCGGTAACATTGCTTGCGACATTTATTCAATTACGATAGATCGTTTCCTGCGGATTCACTCCAACAAGAAGGCAACACTCGCATGAACACTGGCATCATTCCTTCCTCTTGGTCCGGCTCGCTCCATTCAATCCTGCGCATCATGACGGGGCTGCTCTTCCTCGCCCACGGCACCACCAAGTGGCTCGGCTTTCCTGCCAGCCAGTATACTCCCGCCCCCGGCGCCATGGACACGATGACCATGGTTACCGGCACTCTCGAACTCGTTGGCGGCGCGCTTATCGTGCTCGGCCTGTTTACGCGCATCACCGCCTTTGTTCTGTCAGGCTTTATGGCGGTGGGCTATTTCATGGTGCACGCGCCGCAAGGGTTTCATCCGATCAATAATTACGGCGAACTCGCCATCATGTTCTGCTTCGTGTTCCTCTATCTGGCGGCGGCCGGCGGCGGTCCCTGGAGTGTTGACGCCAAGCGCCCGTGAGGACGCCACTTGCCATCATAACCGGCGGCTCGCGGGGACTGGGGCTGGAAACCGCGCGGCAATTGGGCGGGCTCGGCTACCGTCTGGTCATCGCGGCCAAGGACAAGAAGCGCCTTGCCGCGGCGGCGGCCTCGCTCCGGAAGCACGGCTATGATGTGCATCCAAAAGTAGTGGATATGGCATCGGCCCGGTCCATCGCGGGCTTCGGCAAGTGGGCTAAATCGCTGGGGCCTGTCGATGTGCTGGTGAACGCGGCCGGCATCCTGCCGGAAACCAGCGGCGCCTATTCGGGCAAGGGCGCCACGGTTCTGGGCGCCGGCGACAAGGAAATTGTCGATACGATCACCGTCAACACCTTCGGCCCATGGCGGCTTGTCAAGGTCATCGCGGCGCAACTCGCGCAGAATGCCAGGGTGGTCAACGTCTCGTCGGGCATGGGCGCCTTCGCGGAAATGGGTTCGGGTTATTTCGGCTACCGCGCCTCGAAGGCCGCACTCAATGTGCTCACCCGCACACTGGCGCAGGAGTTGAGCCCGCGCGGCATCATGGTCAATTCCGTTTGCCCCGGCTGGGTCAAGACCGACATGGGCGGCCCCAATGCCTCGCGCGGCGTCGAGCAAGGCGCTTCCGGCATCGTGTGGGCGGCAACGCTAGCACCGGGTGGCCCCAGCAACGGCTTCTTCCGCGACAGTCAGCCGATTGAATGGTGATTTGACATTGTACCTGATTGTTGTACAGTGAGTCCATGAGTACGATGACATACAGCCGCCTCCGGGCCAATCTCAAATCCGCTCTCGATAGAGTATGCGCCGACCATGAGCCCGTGGTGGTGGAGCGCCAAAAGGGCGGCGATGTCGTCCTTCTGGCGCGTGGCGATTACGAGTCGCTACAAGAGACAGCCTATCTGCTGCGTTCTCCAGCAAACGCCGCCCGGCTTCTGGGCGCGTTGAAACGCCAGAAGCGCGCAAGGAAGACGTATCGATCTATCAAGGCGCTGCGGATTGAAACTGGTCTTTGATCCAGAGGCCCTGGAAGACTTACGGCACTGGATCAACACCGATCGCCGCAAGGCCCTCAAGATTATCGATCTCATCGAGAACATCCTTGCATCGCCGTTTGCAGGGCTAGGTAAACCGGAGCCGCTCAAGTTCGAACTTGCTGGCTGCTGGTCGCGGCGCATCGATCAGGAGCACCGTCTAATCTACAAGATAGAAGGCGGCGCATTGGTCATTCTGGCCTGCCGCTATCACTACGGTTGAACTCTATCCTTCCCGCTCTTTCCGCAGCTTGGCCCAATAGTCGAGGCGCTTTTTCACTTCGCGTTCGAAGCCGCGCTCTGGCGGATCGTAATAGTGCTCGCGCTCCATGCCATCGGGGAAATAGTTCTGGCCGGAGAAGGCATCGGGCTGGTCATGATCGTATTTATAGCCCGATCCATATTCCTGCTGTTTCATCAGTTTGGTCGGCGCGTTGAGAATGATTTTCGGTGGAGAAAGCGAGCCCGTCTCCCTGGCCTGTTGCGATGCCGCCTTGAAGGCGGTGTAGAGGGCGTTCGATTTGGGGGCGGTGGCGATATAGACGGTGGCTTGCGCCAAGGCGAGTTCGCCTTCCGGGCTCCCCAAAAAATCGAAAGC
>JBOHKD010000135.1:0-4868 GCA_050728895.1 Aestuariivirga sp. | reverse complement strand
ACGCTCGGCGCCCACCCGGTCAATCGCCGTGTTGGCGAGCTTGGTGAGCGGCATGGTGGCGGGAATGAGCTTCTCGCCCTGCCCCGCCCATTCCTCGGCAATCGCTTCAGCGAGCGCCCGCGTCGGAAGAATCAGGCTCGCTTTCTTGAGTGTTTTAACCGGCTTGCCGTCGAGTGCGATGCCCAACTCGCCGGTTACGCTCACGATCTTGTAGAAGCGGCGCGCCTGTCTCACTCGGCTTCTTTCCCGTAGCGGTCTGGATCGAAGCCGAACATCGCCCAGGTATCGAGCATATGCTTGGGCAGCGGTGCGGAGACATCGACGGTGCCGCCGCGCGGATGCGGGAATACGATGCGGCGCGCATGGAGGTGCAGCCGCTTCGACACGCCGTCCGGCATATCCGAATTGCCGCCATATTTCCCGTCGCCGAGGATCGGCGTTCCGATATGGGCCATGTGGGCGCGGAGCTGGTGCTGGCGTCCGGTTACGGGCTTGAGGGACACCCAAGCCATGATGCTCGAGGCCTTGTCGATGATGGAATAATTTGTCACGGCGCGCTGCTCGTCCTCCTCCTCGCCTTCGCCGCTGGGCCGGACCCGGTCGCCGTCCGGTCCCTTGGCCTTGATGAGCGCCACGTCGATCTTGCCTTGCGCCGGTTTGGGAACACCCTTCACCGCCGCCCAATAAGTTTTCTTCACGCCCCGCGTCGCAAACAACTTGCCGAGTGCCGAGGCCACGGCGCGGCGCCTGGCGATGACGATGACGCCGGATGTATCGCGGTCGAGGCGATGCACCAGCAAGGGCCGCTCGCCCAGTTCAGCGCCAAGCCCCATGAGCAGCCCATCGAGATGCTGGTGGGTTTTGCTGCCGCCCTGCACGGCGAAGCCGGACGGTTTGTTGAGGACATAGATATCCTTGTCCTCGTGGATGATCATGCTTTCGAACAGGCGGCGCTCTTCCTTCGAGAGCGGCTTCACATCGGCCTTGGGCGTATCGGCGGGGCGCTTGTCGAAGGCCAAGGGGGGAATGCGGATTTCCTGCTCGGCCAAAAGCCGCGTGCTGGTTTTGGCGCGCGCCATGCCGATCCGCACCTGGCCGGTGCGGGTGAGCTTGTTCAGATAGGCGAATGTCACTTGGGGAAAATGCAGCTTGAACCAGCGGTCGAGCCGCATCCCCGCCTCATCGGCGGAAACCACATGGCGTTTCACTTCATTCATAATGCGGGCGCGCCGCTCACAACCAGCCCTTGCGCTTGAAATAGAGCCACGGCAGGGCGGCCGACAGCAGCATGAGTACGATGGCCAGGGGGTAGCCCAAATCCCATTGGAGTTCCGGCATCAGATCGAAGTTCATGCCGTAGATGCTGGCGACCAGCGTGGGCGGCAGGAACACCACCGCCGCCACGGAGAATATTTTGATGATACCGTTCTGCTCGATGTTGATCAGGCCCAATACCGCATCGAGCAGGAAACTGATCTTGCCCGACAGGAACGAGGCGTGGTCGGTCAGCGACTGGATGTCGCGCTGCAGAATGCGGATGCGGGCGCGATTGTCCTTCACCTCGCGGGTTTGTTTCATCTGATCGACGAGTGCTGTCATAAAGGCCACGATGCGGCCGATGGAAACGAGGCTTTCGCGCATCTTGGAGGTGAAGTCGCCTTCCTCGCCGATGTTCTCGATCAACTCTTGAAGGTTCACGCCGCGGCGGCGGGTGCGTTTTTTCTGCTGGTCCGTGGCGCGGCCCGTGCCGAAAGTCTTGCGCGAAGTTTGCTCGACGATGTGGCCGACGCGCTCCAGATGATCGGCGGCGCGGTCCACCACCGCTTCGAGCAGGCTGATGTAGATGCCCCAGCCGGTCATGGCGGTGGTCTGCGGCTTCATCGCCCGCTTTACATAGGCCGGGAAAGCCTGTGGGCGATGGTAGCGGATGGTAATGAGGATGTTATCCTTGATGATGAAGGTGACGGGCGATGATTCCGGCTGGTCGTGGTCGCCGCGGCGGATCAGATTTGCCGTCATGAAGACGGCGCCGTCTTCCTGGTAAAGCCGGCTCGATGGCTCGATCTCGGCCAGTTCCTCGCGGGTCGGAATGTCGATGCCTAGCGCCTTCTCGACCAGCGCTTCCTCCGCGAGTGTAGGCTCCACCATATCAAGCCACACGGCATCGGGCGGCACCACCGGCTCAGGGGGGCTGGCAAATTCGGTCAGGCAACCTTTGGCGGTTCCATAGGCGGAAAGCATGGGAGGGGACTCTAGGATTGAGCCCACATAGCCCGAAGATGCAGGCTGGATCAACCGTTTCAACCGCAGCAGCCGTTTACTTCGCGGCCATCGGGAAAGAGGATTCGCACACTGTAGGGAAATTGCGTGTCTGACATGCCGTCGCTGCAATTTCCCGCCTTGATCGAGACCTGTCCGCTGCCATCGAGAAGCAGGTTGGCGCCTTTCTTGGAACTCTGGAACGCGCTTACAGCGTAGTATTTCGCGGCGATTTCAGGATCGGAATAGGCGGCGTTCTCCGGTGAATCGATAGTCAGCGACCAGAAAGGCTCGGTGCCCAGACAGGTCATCGGCAATTCGACGCGAGATGCCGCTGCGGGAGACGCAGCCGTGGAAAGTTTCAGGTAGCGCATATTCACCCAGCCATCGGGTTTGGCCTGGCCGGAGCGCCCCGTCAGCGCCCAATTGCCCTTACGCCGGTAAATTTGGATGTCCTTGTCATCCGGGCCATATCGCCCGGCTTTTTTCGAAGAAGCCTTGGGCGCCACACGGATAACAAGGGCATCATCGGCGGCGATACCCGTTACTTCATAGGTTTCCGCCGCCGAAACCTTGTCCGCGAGACTAACCGGCAGGACCGCCAATACGGCCAGGAACATCCAGCGCAAAATCATAACGCACCTCTACGCCGTTCATCGCCAGTCCAGCACCACCTTGCCGCAGCTTCCCTGTTTCATCAAGGCGAAACCTTGCGCATAGTCGGCGGCCTTCATGCGGTGGGTGATGACTTTGCGCACATCGAGGCCCGATTGCAGCATGGCGATCATCTTGTACCAGGTCTCGAACATCTCGCGCCCGTAAATGCCCTTGATGGTGAGCGCCTTGAAGATGATGGAGTTCCAGTCCACCGGCATTTTGCCCGATGGGATGCCGAGCATGGCGATCTTGCCGCCCATGATGAGATGCCTGGTCATTTGCTCGAAGGCAGGGGGCGCACCCGACATTTCGAGGCCGACATCGAAGCCCTCGCGCATGCCGATCCGCTCCATCACCGCTTTCAAATCTTCCCGCGAAACATTCACCGTTACTGCGTCGACCACCTCATTGCACAGATCGAGGCGGTAATCGTTGACGTCCGTCACCACCACATGGCGCGCACCTACATGGCGGCAGACGGCGGCGGCCATGATGCCGATGGGCCCCGCACCGGTGATCAGCACATCTTCGCCCACGAGATCGAAGGAAAGTGCGGTGTGCACCGCGTTGCCCAAGGGATCGAGAATGGCGCCGATTTCATCGTCCACTTCCGGCGGCAAATGAATGGCGTTGAAGGCGGGGATTTTCAGATATTCTGCGAAGGCGCCGGGCACATTGACGCCGACGCCCTTGGTTTCGGGATCGAGATGAAAATGACCGGCCCTCGCCATGCGGCTTTTCATGCCGATCAAATGCCCCTCGCCCGAGACACGGTCGCCGACCTTCACGGTGCGGACGTGGCTGCCCACTTCGGCGACGGTTCCGGCGAACTCATGCCCCACCACCATGGGCACGGGGATCGTCTTCCGCGCCCATTCGTCCCAATTCCAGATATGAAGATCGGTGCCGCAGACGCCGGTCTTCGCCACTTTGATCAGAATGTCATCGGGACCGATCCTGGGCACCGGCTCATCGCGCAGTGTGAGGCCTTCCGCCCTTTCCGTTTTGACCAAAGCCCGCATCCATTCACTCCTCGTCCTTTTTCCTTGCGCCCGCACTTCCTGTTTCGTCATGCCCGCACTTGATGCGGGCATCTTCTTGGCTGCAAGAAGATGGCCGTGACACGCACGGCCATGACGAGAAGAGAGAATACGCCCTTTCTTCATACGCAAAGTGTTATTTTATGTCAGGGGTTCAGGTGCTGGTGAAAAACGATCGCTCCTCGCCATCGCCCAGGCGCTCTGGAACGTCTCGCCGCCGCCGCCGCGCAAAAGTTCACCAGGCTTCAGCGGGCGATATTGCTCGGCGTAGGTGACCACCCGGTCGGGTGCGGC
This sequence comes from Aestuariivirga sp., assembly GCA_050728895.1. Taxonomy (GTDB): domain Bacteria; phylum Pseudomonadota; class Alphaproteobacteria; order Rhizobiales; family Aestuariivirgaceae; genus Aestuariivirga. The sequence continues at coordinate 618 of JBOHKD010000135.1, read as the reverse complement.
GCGATGCATGAAATGATGGGGGCTGAGTTCGCGCGGGTGATCGAGGCCGGCCGCCGCCACAAGTTCGGCCAGCGCTTTAATAGTTTCGCGGTGGAAACTCGCGACGCGCTCGGCCTTGTCGGGAACGACGATGGCCCGCTGACGCCACGGGTCCTGCGTCGTCACGCCCGTCGGGCAATTTCCCGTGTGACATTGCTGGGCCTGGATGCAACCCACGGCGAACATGAAGCCCCGCGCCACATTGCACCAGTCGGCCCCCAGCGCCAGGACGCGCGCCATGTCGAAACCCGTGATGATCTTTCCCGAAACGCCGATCTTGATGTCATCGCGCAGATTGGCGCCGATCAAGGCGGAATGGACGAAGGCCAGCCCGTCGCGAAGCGGGGTTCCCAGGTGATCCACGAATTCAAGCGGCGCCGCACCCGTGCCGCCTTCATTGCCGTCGACCACGATAAAGTCGGGTTTGATGCCGGTCTCGATGATGGCCTTCAGAATGGCGATGAACTCCCACGGGTGCCCGACGCAGAGCTTGAAGCCCACGGGCTTGCCGCCGGAGAGGCGGCGCAATTCGGCGATGAACGCCATGAGTTGAAGGGGCGTTGAGAAGGCCGAGTGCGC
>JBOHKD010000134.1:0-4883 GCA_050728895.1 Aestuariivirga sp. | reverse complement strand
CCACAAGCACCGGAACATTCGAGCGGTTGCGAAGTGCCGTGTGCAGAACCGCGCGGCCCTCGGTCGTATTGATAATGTCGCCTGCAAACATTCGATCGCGTTTGCCCGCCACATCCGCCGCTCCGGCGAGATCGGAGAGAAGCTTCATGGTGCGGGCGTTCACCGCGCATTTCGAATGATCGAGCAGCAGGCCGCCCGTCCTGACGGAGAATGCCGGGAACCGCTTCGGATCGCGGGCAAAAGCGTTTCCTATGTCAGTGGGAGCGCCCTTCCTGCGATGAGCCGCGAGTGCGGAAAAAGCCTTGCGCATGCCGCCCGGTTTCGCCTTGGCCATGACGTCCTCCTAGCTGCGCAGCGTTCCGCCCGTTGCTTTTTGCACCATGGCGACGATCCGGACCGATACGGCGTCGATTTCCGCTTCGGTCAAGGTTTTTTCGCGCGGGGCCAGAGTTACCTCAATCGCCAGCGATTTCGTCCCGTCATTGAGCTTGAAGACGTCGAATACCGTCACATCGGAAATCAGCGCCTTGTCGGCGCTCTTGGCGGCCTTCACGACTTTTTCCGCCTCGACCGCCTCATCTACAACGAAGGCAAAATCGCGGGTGAGCGCCATGAGATCGGAAGAATCGAGAGCGGCCCGCGTGGCGCTCTTCGATTTTGCACCCGGAATGGCGTTCAGCACCACTTCGAAGGCAACGAGCGGGCCCTTGACATCCATTGCCGCCAGCACGCGGGGATGGATTTCCCCGAAATGGGAGAGTTTATTTTGCGGTCCCATCTGGATGGTGCCGGAGCGCCCGGGGTGATACCAGCCGGGCGCGCCCGCGATAATCTGAACCGTGGCAATGGGGGCACCCGCTGCTTCGAGTACCGCCAGCGCATCGGCCTTGGCATCGTATGCATCGACGGTTCGTTCTTTGCCATGCACATTGCGGCTTAACGCCTGTCCACGGCGAATGCCTCCGGCGCGCAGCGTCTCGTCCCGCGGACGGTCGCCCGCATAGGCATGGCCCACTTCGCAAAGGGCAAGATCGCTAAAGCCTCGCGCCATGTTACGTCCCGCGGCTGCAATCAGGTTGGGCAAAAGCGAAGGCCGCATGTCGGTGAGTTCCGAGGAAATCGGATTGGCAAGCTTGAGTTCGGCCTGCCCGCCGCCGAAGAGCATGGCTTGTGCCTCGGGGAGAAACGACCAGGTGACGGCTTCGTTGAAGCCCAATGCCACCAAGCCGCGCCGCGCCACCAACATGCGCTTTTGCAGCGGATTGAGCACCGGCCGGGCAATCGGATGCTCGCGCTCCATGGCGGCGAGCGGAATATTGTCGAGCCCGGCGATGCGGCAAACCTCTTCGACAAGATCGGCTTCGCCGTGAACGTCCGGCCGCCACGAAGGCACTGCGCAAACCAATCCTTCGGCGATCTCGCTCACCTTGAATCCAAGTTCGGTGAGAATGCGTTTTTGTTCCGTCAACGGAACATCGATTCCACCCAGCGATTTGACGCGGGTGCGTCCCAGCGTAAAGCTCCGTGCCGTATCGGGGACTTGGCCTGCGATGACGATATGCGAGGCCTCGCCGCCGCAAAGTTCGAGAATCATGGCGGTGGCGATTTCAGCTCCCGTTTGGGTGAAAGCCGGATCGACACCGCGCTCGAAACGATAGCGCGCATCCGAAACGATACCGAGCTTCCGGCCCGTGGCCGCGGTTCGCAGCGGATCGAAATAGGCGGCCTCGAGGAATAATTCCGTCGTCGTTTCCAAACAGCCCGAGGCTTCGCCGCCGATCACGCCGGCGATAGCTTCAGGCCCCCGGTCGTCGGCAATCACCGTCATGGCGTGGTTAAGCGTATAGGTCTTGCCGTCGAGCCCCGCCAGAGTCTCCCCCTCCTTGGCAAGCCTGGCGCGGATCGTGCCCTTGACCTTCGCCGCATCAAAGACATGGAGCGGGCGGCCATAGGAGAAGGTGATATAGTTGGTGATGTCCACCAGTGCCGAACGCGGGCGAAGGCCGATTGCCGTGAGGCGGCGTTGCAGCCATTGGGGAGAGGGGCCGTTTTTCACATTCCGGAAATGGCGGCCCACAAACAGCGGGCAAGGCCTCGTATCGCCATCGGGAAAATCGAGCCTTACCTTGATGGCTGAGTCGAATTTTCCTGGCACGGGCCGGGCGTCGAGCGGCTTGAGCCTGCCCAGTCCCTTGGCCGCGAGATCGCGGGCAATGCCGCGCACACCCAGCGCATCGGGGCGGTTCGGCGTCACCTTGATATGGATCATGGGATCGTCGAGACCGAGCGCTGTTACCGCCGGCGTGCCGATGGGCCAATCGCCTACGAGATCGATGATGCCGTCATGCTCCTGCGAAATCAGCAGCTCGCGCTCCGAACACAGCATGCCCTGGCTTTCGGAGCCGCGGATCACGCTCTTTTCCAGCGTAATGCCGGTGCCCGGAATAAAAGTTCCGGGTAGCGCCACGATGCCCTTCATGCCGGTGCGCGCGTTGGGAGCACCGCACACGGCTTGAATCACGCCGCTCTCGGTCTCGACCATACACAGGCGGAGCTTGTCGGCATTAGGATGCTTGATCGCTTCCTTCACATAGGCGACCTTGAAGGGTGCCAGCAGCTTGGTCTTGTCCTCGACTTCTTCTACTTCGAGACCGGCGCCGATCAGTCCTTCGACGATTTGATCGATCGTTGCCGTCGTGTCGAGATGATCCTTCAGCCAGGAGAAGGTGAATTTCACGACAGCCCCCCCGCCAGGGTCGGCACCTGCAGGGCCTTGAATCCATAGTGCCGGAGCCAGCGTAAATCCGCTTCAAAGAAGGCGCGAAGATCGGGGATGCCGTATTTCAGCATGGCGAGGCGATCGAGCCCCATGCCGAAGGCAAAGCCCTGATATTTTGCGGGATCGAGTCCGCCCGCCCGCATGACATTGGGATGCACCATGCCGGAGCCGAGAATTTCGAGCCAGGAATTGCCCTGGCCGATTTTCACCTGGCCGCCTTCCCACGAGCAGTTGATGTCAACTTCCATGGAAGGTTCGGTGAAAGGAAAATACGAGGCGCGAAAGCGCATTTTGACATCGTCCAGTTCGAAGAAGCTTTTGCAGAATTCCGCCAGCACCCATTTGAGATGGCCGAGATGAGTGGTCTCGTCGATGACGAGGCCCTCGATCTGGTTGAACATCGGCGTATGCGTCATGTCCGAGTCGGAGCGATAGGTGCGGCCCGGGGCGACGATGCGGATGGGCGGCTTTTCATTCAATATGGTGCGGATCTGCACCGGGCTCGTATGGGTGCGCAGCAGCATGCGCGAGCCGTCGGCCTTTTCGTTGAAATAAAACGTATCGTGTTCCTGCCGTGCGGGATGCTCGGGTGGAATATTGAGCGCCGTGAAATTGTGGAAATCGTCCTCGATGTGCGGTCCTTCGGCCACGGCAAAACCGAGGTCGCCGAAAATCTGCACCACCTCTTCCCACACCTGCGAAACCGGATGCACGCTGCCCTGCGGCTGTTGGCGCGCGGGCAGCGTTACATCGATTTTCTCGGAGGCAAGGCGGGCTTCAAGGGCCGCATCCTGCAATGACGCCTTGCGGGCGGAAATCGCTTCCGCCACCTTGTCCTTCAGCAGATTGAGTGCGGCACCCGCTTCCCGGCGCTCATCCGGGCTCATGGCGCCCAAGGATTTCATGCGCTCTGAAATCGAGCCTTTCTTGCCGAGCGTGGCGACGCGCAACCGTTCCAGCGCCGCCTCGTCGGCTGCGGTGGCGACCTGGTTCAGAATGTCCTGCGCAAGCGATTGCAAACCCATGGTGTCTCCAAATCAAACGGCCGGGCCAATCGGTGCATATCGCACCTCAATGGCCCGGCCAAGCTTTCCGAAATTCGATGTACGGGCGCCCGCCTTACTGGGCGGCCTTCGCCTTCTCGGCCAAAGCGGCAAAAGCTGCGGCATCGTTGACGGCGAGATCGGCCAGAACCTTGCGGTCCACTTCGATCCCGGCCTTGGTCAGGCCGAAGATAAATCGGCCATAGGTCAGGCCAAGTTCACGCGATGCCGCGTTGATGCGTTGAATCCACAGGGCACGGAAATTGCGCTTCTTGGTGCGCCGGTCGCGATAGCCGTATTGCTCGGCCTTTTCGACAGCCTGCACGGCGACGCGGAAGATATTCTTGCGGCGACTGAAATAGCCCTTGGCCTTCTTGATGACCTTCTTGTGGGCTTTGCGGGCGACGGTGCCGCCCTTTGAACGTGGCATGGGTGCTCTCCTTGATCAGCGCGCGTAGGGCATGTGGATCCTGACCAGGCCGGCATCGCCGGGGGAGAGGATCGTGGTGCCGCGCTGATTGCGGATGTGCTTGTTGGAGCGCTTGATCATGCCATGGCGTTTGCCGGCCTGGCCGCCGCGGATTTTACCCGACGCGGTCACCTTGAAGCGCTTCTTGGCGGAGGACTTGGTTTTCCTCTTGGGCATTTGGCTTTATCCTTTCAAAGCATAGAGAAGCCGCCATGGCATGCCCTTTACAGGCCAGGCGGCTTGCAGCACCGCGCGTTTAAGCAAAAACCGGCAGAAAAAGCAAGTAACCTCAGCGCGGCGCCAGAACCATGACGATCTGGCGGCCCTCGAAACGCGGTTCCGACTCGACCTTGGCGATTTCGCCCGTGTCTTTGCGCACCCGGTCGAGCAGCAATTGGCCGAGTTCCTGGTGGGCCATTTCGCGGCCGCGAAAGCGCAGGGTAATCTTCACCTTGTCGCCTTCCTCGAAGAAACGGTTGATTGCCCGCATCTTCACGTCATAGTCGTGATCGTCGATCATCGGGCGCATCTTGATTTCCTTGATCTCGATGACCTTCTGGTTCTTGCGCGCCTCGTTGGCCTTCTTCTGTTC
>JBOHKD010000133.1:0-4893 GCA_050728895.1 Aestuariivirga sp. | reverse complement strand
CCACCTATCTCCTCAGCCTCACAGTGTTCATTCCTGTCAGCGGCTGGTGCGCCGACCGCTTCGGCGCGCGAAACGTGTTCCGCGCGGCCATCGTCGTTTTCACCCTGGGGTCCATCGCCTGTGGATTGGCGACCTCGCTTGGAGGCCTGGTGGCGGCGCGCGCCGTGCAGGGTATTGGCGGCGCCATGATGGTGCCGGTGGGCCGCATCATCCTGCTGCGCTCGATCCCCAAGTCCGAGTTGGTCGATGCACTTGCCTGGCTCACCATCCCGGCGTTGCTCGGGCCGCTCGTGGGGCCACCCATCGGCGGCTTCGTCACCGACACGTTCAGTTGGCGATGGGTCTTCTGGATGAACGTGCCTTTTGGCATCGCCGCCGTAGCCTTTGCTTCGCGGCTAATGCCGAAAATCGAAATCGATCATGTGCCGCCGCTCGATGTGAAAGGATTTCTGCTGTCGGGCATTGGTCTTTCGGCCACGGTATTCGGTCTCACCATCATGGGGCGCGATCTCTTGCCGGGTGCGGCACCTTACGGACTGGTGCTCGCGGGCCTTGGTGTAGTGTATTTTTATGTGCGTCACGCGCGCGCCTCACCGGAACCCATTCTGGATTTGCGCCTGCTTAAAATCACAACCTTCAAGGCCGGTGTGCTGGGCGGAAGCCTGTTCCGCGTCGGCGTGGGCGCCGTGCCGTTCCTCTTGCCGCTGCTGTTCCAATTGGGCTTCGGGATGACGGCCTTCCGGTCGGGGTTGCTCACCTGTGCCGCGGCGGCGGGCGCCATCTCCATGAAATTTCCGGCGGCAAGCCTCATCCGCCGCTTCGGCTTCCGCCGGCTGCTGCTCATCAATGGCGCGCTCGCCAGCCTGTCGATAGCCGCACTGGGCTTTCTCACGCCAGCAACCGCGTTTGCCGTGGTCCTGCCGCTGCTTTTCGCCGGAGGGTTCCTGCGCTCGCTGCAGTTCACGGCGATGAATGCCATGGCCTATGCCGACATCGAGAACCGGGCCATGAGTCATGCCACGAGCCTCTATACGGTGATCCAGCATCTCTCGCTCTCGGCGGGCGTTGTTGTTGCCGCCTTCGTACTGGAGGCCGCGCAATTTTGGCGTGGCGAAACCACGCTGACGATTGGTGATTTCGCAGTAGCTTTCACAGTTGTGGCACTGTTTGCCGCAAGCTCGGTGAATTCGTTCACCGGCCTCGCCGCCGATGCGGGCGCATCCGTCTCGGGCCGCGGCTCACGCGCGCTTGAGGAATGAGTCGAGGACGCGCTTTTCGCCGGCCTTGTCGAAATCGATGGTGAGCTTGTTGCCGTCGATGTTGCCCACGCGGCCATAACCGAATTTCTGGTGGAACACACGCTCGCCGCGTTCGAAGCCGCCGTCTCGCGCCGTCAGTTCGCCTTCGATGAAATGCGGGGGGGAGCCTTTCGCCCAGCGTTCCTGGGCCCTTTGCCAGCCGGGTGTCGTGTAGGTGTTGGTGAAGGGCCGCTGCTCGTCGAAGCGGCTGGCGCCAAAGGTGCCCAACCCGTGTCCGCCATAGCTGTTGGCCATGGGGGCCACTTCCACATGCGCTTCCGGCAATTCATCGATGAAGCGCGACGGCAATCCCGAAGCCCACAGATTATGCACGCGCCGGTTTTGGGCGAAGGAAATAAACGCGCGGCGCTTGGCCCGGGTGATGCCGACATAGGCGAGGCGGCGCTCTTCCTCCAGACCATTACGGCCCTTTTCATCGAGCGAGCGCTGGTGCGGGAACAGGCCTTCCTCCCAGCCGGGAAGGAACACCGTGTCAAATTCCAGACCCTTGGCCGAATGCAGGGTCATGATGCTGACCTTGTCGTCGTCGGCCGCCTGATCCACATCCATGACGAGGGCAATGTGTTCAAGAAAGCCCGCCATGTTCTCGAACTCGCCCATGGAACGCACCAGTTCCTTGAGGTTTTCAAGGCGCCCTTGCGCCTCCGGGCTTTTGTCGTTCCGCCACATTTCGGTGTAGCCCGATTCATCGAGGATGATTTCGGCAAGCTCAGTGTGCGGAAGAGAGGCGAGTGACTGGCGCCAGCGGCCAAAACTTTCAATCAGTGAGCGCAGCGCCGTCCGCGCCTTGCCGGGCAATTCATCGGTGAGGGCGAGAGTTTCGGCAGCGCGATAGAGCGATGTTCCCTGGGCGCGGGCGTGGACGTGCAGGCGCTTCACCGAGCTATCGCCAATGCCGCGCTTGGGCGTGTTGATGATGCGCTCGAAAGCCAGATCGTTGTCGGGCGCGGCGGTGGTCTTGAAATAAGCCAGGCCGTCGCGGATTTCAGCACGCTCATAGAAGCGGGGGCCGCCCACCACGCGATAGGGCAGCCCAAGCGTAATGAAACGATCTTCAAAGGCGCGCATCTGGAAGGAGGCGCGCACCAGGATCGCCATGCCGTCGAGCTTCTCGCCCTTCCGTTGCAGGTTTTCGATGTCCTCGCCGATGGCGCGGGCTTCCTCGTCGCCATCCCAGTGGGAGCGCACGATGACAGGCTCGCCCTGATCGCGATCGGTGTGCAGGGTTTTGCCAAGACGGCCTTCGTTTTTGGCGATGAGCCCGGAGGCGGCGCCCAAAATTTGCGGCGTCGAGCGATAATTGCGCTCAAGCCGGATTACCTGTGCGCCGGGGAAATCCTTCTCGAAACGCAGGATGTTGTCGACCTCGGCACCGCGCCAGCCGTAGATCGACTGGTCGTCGTCGCCCACGCAGCAGATGTTGTGGTGGCCCTGGGCGAGAAGCCTGAGCCACAGATATTGCGCCACATTGGTGTCCTGATACTCGTCCACCAGCATGTATTTGAAGCGCTGCTGATAGCGCTTCAGCACATCCCCGTGTTCCTGGAATATGCGCAGGACTTCGAGCAGGAGATCGCCGAAGTCGGCGGCGTTCACCACCTTCAGGCGCTGCTGGTATTCGGCATAGAGCTTGCCGCCTTGGCCATTGGCGAAGGAATGGGCTTCGCCCGCCGGTATCTTGGCTGGAGTGAGCCCGCGATTTTTCCAGCCATCGATGAGGGAAGCCAATTGGCGCGCGGGCCAGCGCTTCTCATCGATATCGCGGGCTTCGAGCAATTGCTTCAAAAGCCTGATCTGGTCATCGGTATCCAGAATCGAAAAACCGGATTTGAGCCCTGCCAGTTCTGCGTGATTGCGCAAAATCTTCACGCCGATGGCGTGGAAGGTGCCGAGCCAGGCCATGCCCTCGACGCCGCCGCCGATCAAGGCGCCGATCCGGTGTTTCATTTCGCGCGCCGCCTTGTTGGTGAAGGTGACGGCGAGGATTTGCCCCGGCCAGGCCTTGCCGGTTGCCAGAATATGGGCAAGCCTGGTGGTCAGCACCCTTGTTTTGCCGGTGCCGGCACCGGCCAGCACCAGAAGCGGCCCGTCAGTGGTTTCAACTGCGATGCGCTGTTCCGGGTTGAGACCCTTGAAATAGGGGGGCTCGGCGCCTTGCAGCGCGCGCGCCGACAGGCTTTCGACAGGCTTGATCGGTTCAATAGGCATTGGGCTTCGAATCCTCGAAGCCTATATAGCAACCCCGTGAACGAAAGCGAAACTCAGGCGGCTCTTTTCATGGTGAAGCGGCGCACCGCCCGCTGGACCTTGCGCCAGTCTTCGGCGGCTCTCGCATCGCCGGATTTCTCGCAGAGGACCGCGTGTCTTGCCGCTTCCGTCTCGGCGCGGGGTCCGTGCACAAAGACAAGGGCTTCCGCGAACTGGTCATGACCCTGGTTCATCTTCGCCTCCTTTGATTCTCGTCCTCGCTTGCAAATCTGGACGAAGAATGCGCCGACAATATTGCGGCGGTGTGACGATTGTTAAGCGAGTTCATTTCAAATTGCGTGGAATGCCGATCCGGTGGCCGACCTGCGGCGGCACGGGAAGCGATTTGTGCGCCTCGTGCATGGCCTTGATCTTTTCCAGCACATGGAGCGGAAAGGGCGAGGACTTCTTCGCCGCCATGTCGACATGCATGACGATATTTTCGGTGACGCAGGCAAGCCAGCCCTGGCTCTCGTGAAACATCTGCTGCACGTAGTGAATGCGCTTGGCGTCGTGGTCGAGAAACTGCGCGGTAATGCGCACCGCGTCCCCGGCGTGGAGCTCCCGCACATAGGTCACATGGGCTTCCAGCGTGAAGAAGGAGCAACGGGTAGCTTTCACATAGTCCGGTCCAAGCCCCGCCAGCGCGAAGAACTCATCGGCCGCCCGGTCAAAGAGGACGTTGTAATAGGCCATGTTGAAATGGCCGTTATAGTCGATCCAGCCATCCTCGATCTTGTAAGTGAGGCCGGTAAAGGGTGCGGAAGCCATCGTGGGATTCCTCAATATCTGCTAATCTTGGGCTCCATGGATACTCCGAAGGCCAGGAACAGCACAACGCAGGCGGTGGCCGAAATACGAACCCTTCTCGGCGAGCGGTTGTCAACTGCGTCCGCGGTGCGCGAGAGCCATGGCAAGGACCAGACCTGGAACGAGGGCGCCGCTCCGGACGCAGTCGCCTTCGTGCGCGAGACCGCCGAGGTGCAAAAGATCGTGGCGATCTGCGGCGCCTATAAAACACCGGTCATTGCGTTCGGCACGGGGACTTCGCTCGAAGGTCATTTTACCGCGCCCTTTGGCGGTATCTCGGTCGATCTCTCGGGCATGAACCGCATTCTGGAAGTGAATGCGAGCGATCTCGATGCCCGCGTCGAGGCAGGCGTCACCCGCAAACAACTGAATGCCCATCTGCGCGATCTGGGCCTGTTTTTTCCGGTCGATCCCGGTGCCGATGCCAGTCTTGGCGGCATGGCGGCGACAAGGGCTTCCGGCACCAATGCGGTGCGCTACGGCACCATGCGCGAGAATGTGCTGAACGTCACTGCAG
>JBOHKD010000132.1:0-4937 GCA_050728895.1 Aestuariivirga sp. | reverse complement strand
GTCCCGTCCAGTCCGGGTGGCGGCAGGCCGAACGCTGGTCAATGCCCTTGGGCAGGCAGCGCATGGCGGCAACGCGATCGGAAATCTTCTGGCCCAGCAACATGCCGCCGCCGCCGGGCTTGGCTCCCTGACCGACCACGACTTCGATGGCATCGGCCTTGCGCAGGTCATCCGGATTCATGCCATAGCGCGATGGCAGATATTGATAGACCAGTTGCTTTGACTGGCCGCGCTCTTCCGGCGTCATGCCGCCATCGCCGGTTGTCGTCGAAGTGCCGGCCATCGACGCGCCGCGGCCCAAGGCCTCCTTGGCCTGCGCCGAAAGCGCGCCGAAACTCATGCCGGCGATGGTGATGGGGATTTTGAGTTCGATCGGCTTCTTGGCGAAGCGGGTGCCAAGCGTGACATTGGTGCCGCACTTCTCGCGGTAGCCTTCCAAGGGATAGCGCGAGATCGAGGCGCCAAGGAACAGGAGGTCGTCGAAATGCGGCAGCTTGCGTTTGGCCCCGGCGCCGCGAATGTCATAGATGCCGGTGGTGGCGGCGCGGCGGATTTCCGACAGCGTATAATCGTCGAAGGTCGCCGATTTGCGGGGAAGCGTGCGCGGAATGTTGGCGTCCATCGAATTCCTCAATCCAAATTATCCTCTCCCGCGCAGCGGGAGAAGAAGGGACCCGCCGCGAAGCGGTGGGAAGGTGAGGGCGAGCAAGTGGCGAATCCGAATGTAGACTCCCCCTCATCTCCCCGTTGCTTCGCAACGGGTCCCTTCTTCTCCCGTTTCACGGGAGAAGACAAATGGGACTCAGTACGCATCGGCATGATCCACATTAAAATTGTAAAGTTTGCGGGCAGAACCGTAGCGCCGGAAATCCTTGAGGTTGTCCTTGCGCTTGGCTTGATCGAGAAGCCGTGCAAGATCGGCGAGATGTTCGGGCCGCATGTCCTTCTCGATACAATCGGCACCGAGGCTGGCAACCTTGCCCTTCACATAGAGGCGCGCTTCATAGATGGAATCGCCGAGCGCATCGCCCGCATCGCCGCAGATCACGAGATTGCCGCGCTGCGCCATGAAGGCCGACATGTGGCCGGTCGAACCGCCGACCACGATATCGATGCCCTTCATTGAAATGCCGCAGCGCGAGGAGGCATTGCCATCGATCACCAGGAGCCCGCCATTGCCGGTGGCGCCCGCCGATTCCGAAGCATCGCCCTTGATCCAAACCAGTCCCGACATAAGATTTTCGGCGACGCCGACACCGGCATGGCCATGCACGATCAACTCGGCTTCTTTGTTCATACCACCGCAATAAAAGCCCACATGACCGTGGATTTCCACCTGTAGCGGCGCATCGAGACCGCAGGCGATGGCATGCTGGCCCATCGGATTCCGGATCGCCCAATGGCGCTCGTTGGTGTTTCTCGCAAGGGAATGCAGGCGCCGATTGATGTTCGTGACGCCCTCCTTCTGGAGATCAAGTTCGTTCATGCGTGTCCGCCCCAATTGTAGATGGTGGCCGGTTCCGGCTCCCAAATTTTAGCATCATCCGCACCAGGCAGATGGGCAATGGCGCGATATTCAGTGGCCATCGCCACCCAATCATCCGTTTCCGCCATCACCGCGTGCTTGCAGGCGATGGGATCACGCACCACGGCGAAACCTTCCGCCGTGCCAACAAGGAAAGTATAAAAACCATCGAGATCGTTGAGACCGTCTTCCAACGCGTCCTTGAGCGAGGCACCGCCGCGAAGCTTCGAAGTCATGTAGGCCGCCGCCACTTCCGTATCGTTCTCGGTCTGGAATTCCATGCCCTCTTTACGCAAATTCTCGCGCAGGCGATTGTGGTTCGAGAGCGATCCATTATGCACCAGGCAAAGATCGGCGCCGGTGGCGAAAGGATGCGAGCCCGCCGTCGTCACCGCACTTTCAGTCGCCATGCGGGTGTGGCCGATGATGTGGGTGCCCTTGGCGTCATCGAGATTGAACTTGTCATAGACTTGGGCCGGGAGGCCGACTTCCTTGAAAATTTCAATAGTGTGGCCGGAGCCCACGACACGCACGTCCGGATGATGCTGCTTCAGCCACTTCACCACCGCATCTTCCTTCGCGTTGGTGACAAGGATGCAATGATTGGCGATCTGCTTGATCGAAGCCTCGCACTTCAGCGCCTTCCTGAGACCGGCAACGAGCTTCTTCCAATCATGGCCGGCATTGTCATGCGCCAGCGAGAACTTGACCTGGTTCTTCTTCACCGGATTGCGATAGATGGCGACACCGGCGGAGTCCGGCCCACGGTTCGTCATCTCGATGAGCATAGGCTTGAACATCGCGCCCAGCTTCGACTGGAGCTTCGGATTCTTGAGATAGAGTCCCACAATTCCGCACATGGGCGACCTCTCATGACTGCGTCACGCTCACATAGCAGCCTGTCGGGCGGTTTTCAACTGGCAGGAATTATTTTTTCACTAAAGGAATGACCGCCAAACAAGGGGATGACCGACCATGTCTCGGTCCATGGTCACCAACCGCATATCTTCAGCAGCACAAACACCAAGGAGTAACCGGTCAAAAGGATCGCGAGTCCGGATTTCCGGGCCGATATCGGCCAAAATGTGATCATGAGTGATGGTCACCAGGGGGATTTCGAGCGCGCCAAGCATCTCGGGCCAGTCATCCGCCCTCAGAAGCAGGGGCAATTTGCCGAGGCGCGACTTGATCGCCACTTCCCAGAGACTCGCCACGCTGATGAACAGATCACCCTGCTCTTCGGCCTGATCCAGAACGTTCCGCTCATGCATCCCGCTGGCGCGGCGGTCGAGGAGTTCAATTGCATAATGCGTATCGAGCAGAAGCCTCATTTTTCAGGAAATGGGGTAATGAGGAAATCCTCTGGCAATGGATCATCGAAGTCAGCCGGGATGAACTCGACAATCCGGTCGATGCCATGCTCTTTTTTCCACTTGGCCAAGGCCTCCCAATTAAGTCCGCCTTTCTTTTCCCGATGCGGAACCAGATCGGCCACGGGCTTGCCATGGCGCGTGATAACCACGGTCTCTCCTGCCTCGGTACGGCGGAGAAGTTCGGCAAGCTTATCCTTGGCTTCTTTCAGGGACACATTCATGGGTTAAATATAGCCACCGGTAGCTACTTTGTCAAATCACTCCTCCCGGCGATAGCTGATCACCGAAAGATAGCGGATCGGCAGCTTGCGCAGTTCCTCGGGCCCGTGGGGTGCGTCGGCGTCGATGAACAGGGCATCACCAGGGTGCATGTCATAGGTCTTGCCGCCATGGCGATAGACCACGTTACCCTCCAGCATGTAGAGGAACTCCAGCCCGGCATGCTGGAAGGTGGGAAACACATCTGACTCTTGCGTCAACGTAATCATATAGGGTTCCACCATGATCGACCCATGGGGGCTATGACCGAGGAGCTGGTACTGGTGGCCGGCCCTGGTGCCGCGCCGCTCGATGGTGAGGCCTTGCCCCGCCTTGACGAAACTGGCATCGCGGATTTCCTCATAGCCCCGGAACAGCGCGGTGACCGGCACCTGCAACGCCCGGCTCAGCGCCTGCAACGAGGCAAGCGACGGCGATGTGGCGCCGTTTTCAATCTTCGACAGCATGCCCGCCGACATGGCAGCGCCCTTGGCAAGCTCGGAAATGGTGATGCCGAGCTTTTCACGAAAGCGCTTCACCTCGCGGCCGATCGCCTCCTCCAGCCACCTGCCGCGCGATGCATTGGTGCGGTGCGGCTCCTGATAGGGCATCGCCGTGGCGCGGGTGGGGGTTCGTTTCACAATGTTTCCTCTCATGAAATTTCTAGATCGAATCTGCGGCAGGCTCAACTGTCAAATCAAGATCTTAGATAGGATATTACCTTTCAACCGACGGTTTTCTCTAATAATAGGATAAATACTCTCGACAGCACTTCCTGTCATAGGTATTATCCTATCATGGATACTATCGCGCAGGCCTTTTTGACCGAGATCGAACAATATCTGGCGGGGGCTGCAATCGATCCGACGACACTGGGGAAACAAGCCTTGGGCGACCCGTCGTTTGTGTTCGATCTCAGAAAAGGGCGCTCGCCGTCAACCCGCACCATAAACCGGGTGCGCCAATGGATGCGCAAGCCCGAAGCGGCACCCCAGCCGGATAAATCGCAGGGCGGCGAACCCTCCCGTCTCACGCATCTCGACCGGCTCGAAGCGGAATCGATCCATATCATCCGCGAAGTCGCGGCCGAATGTGAAAAGCCGGTGATGCTCTATTCCATCGGCAAGGATTCAGCCGTCATGCTGCATCTCGCCATGAAAGCTTTCTATCCGGCGAAGCCGCCATTTCCCCTGATGCATGTGGATACCCGCTGGAAGTTCCGCGACATGATCGCCCTGCGCGACAAAACCACAGGCAGGCTCGGCCTTGAACTCATCGTCCACATCAATCCGGAGGGTATCGCCAAAAACATCAACCCGTTCGATCATGGGTCAGCACTCCACACCCAGATCATGAAAACCGATGGCTTGAAGCAGGCGCTGGAAAAATATGGCTTCGACGCGGCCTTCGGGGGTGCCAGGCGCGATGAGGAAAAATCCCGCGCCAAGGAACGCATCTTCTCGTTCCGCGATACCCGTCACCGCTGGGACCCGAAGAACCAGCGCCCGGAACTGTGGAATCTTTACAACGCCCGCAAGAACAAGGGCGAGTCGATCCGCGTCTTTCCGCTGTCGAACTGGACCGAGCTTGATATCTGGCAATATATCCACCGCGAGAAGATCGAGATCGTGCCGCTGTATTTTGCCGCCCCCCGTCCCATCGTCTGGCGCGACGGCCAGATGATCATGGTGGATGACGCGCGCATGCGGCTTAATCCCGGCGAAAAGCCCGAGATCAGGAAGATCCGTTTCCGCACGCTGGGTTGTTATCCGCTGACGGGT
>JBOHKD010000131.1:0-4945 GCA_050728895.1 Aestuariivirga sp. | reverse complement strand
TGGCCGCGCACGATTTCCGCGACACTCTGGCGGCGGCGGGCGATGATATTGAGCCACAGCAGAACCGCCCAGAGGCCGTCCTTCTCGCGCACATGATCGGAGCTTGTGCCCGCACTTTCCTCGCCGCAAATCGTCACCATTCCGGCATCGAGAAGATTGCCGAAGAATTTCCACCCCGTGGGCGTCTCATGGCATTTGATGCCGAGTTTTTTGGCAACCCTATCCGCCGCCGAACTCGTCGGCATGGAGCGCGCGATCCCTGCGAGACCCCTGGCGTAACCCGGCGCCAGATGCGCGTTGGCAGCCAGCATGGCAAGCGAGTCCGACGGTGTTACGAACTGCCCTCGCCCCAGGATGAGATTGCGGTCGCCGTCGCCATCGGAAGCGGCGCCAAAATCCGGCCCATTGGGCGACATCATGAGATCGTAGAGGTCCCTGGCATGGACGGGGTTGGGGTCCGGGTGGCCACCGCCGAAATCGGGGAGCGGCGTGCCGTTGACGACAGTGCCTTCGGCCGCGCCGAGCATGCCCTCGAGAATGGTCCGGGCGTAGGGGCCGGTGATGGCATGCATGGCATCGAAACGCATGCGAAAGCCGGATTTAAAAAGATCGCGTATGCAATCGAAGTCGAAGAGCTTCTGCATCAGCGCGGCATAGCCGGCGACGGGGTCGATCACTTCCACCGGCATGAGGCCGACTTTTGACGTGGCCGCCCGCCCGAGGTCCACAGCCGGTCCCGGCACGATTCTGTAGGACGAGATCGCTTGCGTTCTGGCGAAGATTGCA
Source organism: Aestuariivirga sp. (assembly GCA_050728895.1). Taxonomy (GTDB): domain Bacteria; phylum Pseudomonadota; class Alphaproteobacteria; order Rhizobiales; family Aestuariivirgaceae; genus Aestuariivirga. The sequence goes on along the minus strand of JBOHKD010000131.1, from coordinate 4,159 downwards.
TCGGCGATCTTGTCGGGTGCCGGGCCCCCATTGCCGGCATTGTACTTGATGCCGAAATCGCCTTGCGGTCCACCGGGATTGTGGCTGGCCGAGAGCACGATGCCGCCGAAGGCTTTATGCTGGCGGATGAGATTGGAAGCGGCTGGCGTGGATAATAATCCGTCACGGGTGGCAAGCACGCGGCCATAGCCGTTGGCCGCCGCCATGCGGATGGCGGTCTGAATCACTTCGCGGTTGAGGTAGCGGCCGTCGCCGCCGATCACCAGCGTTTTGCCGGCAAAGCCCTCGAGCGCGTCGAAAATCGACTGGATGAAATTTTCCGCATAATGCGGCTGCTGGAATTCCCGGACTTTCTTGCGCAAGCCCGAGGTGCCGGGCTGCTGTCCGTCAAACGGCAGGGTGCCAATCGTTTCGATCATCGTGAAGCTACCAGCCCGATCCGCCGCCACCGCCACCGCCGCCGCCCGATGAGCCGCCGCCGCCCGAACCCGAACTGCTGCCCGGTGCTGTCGATGCCGAGGCAACGCTCGATGCGAGGCTTGCGCCTAAACTTTCGGTGAAATCGCCGGTGCGCCCGGAATTCCAGTTCGAGCCGGAATACCACAAAGGCGCCGTGGCTCCGGCTGCCGCCGCGGCGGCGAGGACGCCTGCGAATTTCGCATTCCATTCGTTTTCGCAATCGAGCGCCAGGGCATAGGGCAAATAGCGCTCGAAGATTTCCGGCGTTTTCTCCGGCGGATTGAGAATCTTCAAGCGCTCCTCTTCGGCGGTGGTCATATACATGCGGAAACCTTCGAGCTTATCGAGAAGCTTGCGGCCCGGAATTGTGGGCGCCCGCAGCAGATGGAAGAATACCATGTTCATGATGCCGAGAAGGCAGGCTGCGCCGATCACCATGTAAAGGGTGGCCGAGCCTCCGTTGAACAGAATAGCCACGGGCGCCGCCACGCCGCCCGCCATGAAGGGAACCAGAAACAGCATGGCCATGAGGGAGCTTAGTTTCTTGAGGATGCCGCGGGCCTGCCAGGCGCCCCGCACAACTCCCCAGGTTACGGCCAGCAGTACGCCCCACCAGACCGCCGACCAGCCAACCGCGAACAGTGCGGTCAGTCCCTCTTCAAAGGGCAGAAGCAGTGCCGAAATAGCGAGCCCGCCCACGGAAATCACGGCACCTTTCCAGAACCAGCCGAAATTGCGCAGGAAAACCGTGCCTTCGTATTCAGCCTCCAACGCCTTTGCGAGGGCCTCGCGCATGGCGCCCACTTTCACGTGGTTCTTCTGTTTCAGTTTCGTGGTGCCTTCCGGCAACGAGGCGTATAGCGCCCGCTCGGCGGCGGCCAAAGGCTGACTGCCTCCCGGCATTTTCTCGATTTCATATTCGCCGCCATCATCGGCGATTTTCACCCTGCCCTTGACCGCAAGACCCACAAGTGCCGCGGCAAAGGCTTTGTCATCGAAGCCCTGCTTCCAGATGAAGCGGGCGCCCGCTGGCGCGAGATTGTCCGGCGGCGCGAAGAGTGGAATGATGGTTCCTCGCGGCGGATCGCGCCCGGCCTTGTTCCAGGCAAAAATATAGAAGGCGCCGGAGGCTATAAGCGTGCCGATCAGCGCAAGAATCCCGGCATTATCGACGAGCCACCATGACCCCCGGTCGCCTTCCGACGGAGCGGTCACGATGCCCTTCTGCCAGGCGACCGCGATGGTAAATCCTTCTCCGGCTTCCAATCGTCTTGTCGTCACGGCGTGATATTCGGACCCCGTTGCGGTGATGACCCGCGAGTCATTTGCCGCCGATCCTTGCCGGCCGGTGTATTCAGCATGCTGCGCGATCCGCGCTCCCGGCGGCAGGCGGATGATCGCGGTCGCGGATTCAATCGAAAACGTCCAGCCATTGCCGGTGACGTTCCAGTACAGCTCATCGAAATCGTCGAAGAAGCCGAGTTGCCGCGTTGTCCTGTAAACGATCCGGTAGCCATGGGAGCCATCGGCTAGGTAAATATCGCCATCGCCGATCTTGATGCGCTTGCCGTTCGATATGGATTCGACGGCATAGGGTTCGGGGCGGCCGTCGCGCGTGACCTCCAGCACATCGAACCCAACGCGCACTCTTTGGCCATGGCGATCGGAATAGATTGTCGGGAAATCGCGCAGGATCCCATGCCGGATATCGTAGCCTTCGGAGGTGACCGTGATTGTCTCGCGGACTGTCAAGGATGCATCGGCGTTCACCGTGACATCGCTGAGAAAATTCTCGATGCGCTCTTCCGCCGCCGCGTTAACCGCGATCGCCAGCAGGAGGCTTAAACCGAGCAGCAAGCGGCGCATGAGGTTTATTTCTTGAAATCGACCTTCGGCACTTCGCGCGCCGCGGCATCGCCGATTTCGAAGAATTCCGCCTTTTCGAACTTGAAGAAGTTGGCGATGAAGTTGGTCGGGAAGGATTCGATCATGGTGTTCAAATTGCGGACAGCACCATTGTAATAGCGCCGCGACATCTGGATTTCATCCTCGACTCCGGCGAGTTTGTCTTGCAGGTCGCGGAAATTGGCGTCGGCCTTGAGCTCGGGATATGCCTCGGCCACGGCAAAGAGCCTGCCAAGCGCCGCACTCATGGCCTGACCGATGGCCGATTGTTCTCCGACACTTCCGCCGCCGATGCTTTTGGCGCGAAGCTCGGCAATGTCCCGGAAGAGCTTGTCCTCGTGGGCGGCGTAGCCCTTCACCGTCTCGATCAGGTTCGGAATGAGATCGGCCCGGCGGCGCAGCTGAACATCGATGCCGCTCCAGCCCTCCGCCGTCAGATTCTTGTTGCCGACCAAAGCATTGTAGGCATAGACGAGGTAACCCGCGAGCACGGCGATGAGGCCCAATAGGACATAGCCAACGGTCATCTGCGGTTCCTCCTGCAACGATGGAAGGGAAGTATCCCGCCTATCGGTGCTACGATCAAGCGGATACAGGTGCGGGTTTTTTGAGTGACCCGATTCAAACTTACGCACCGCTTGACTGGTAACGAGCCTTTTCGAGCCACGTCGGATTGATCTCGACACCCCATCCCGGTGCGTCGGGAATCGTCGCTTTGCCATCTTCGATCCGGTAGGGATCGCCGAGAAACAGGCCCTCCTGCCAGGGATAGTAGTCCGCGCCCTCGATCGAGAATTCGAGATACTTCCCGGCATTGGGAATGGCCCCCAACAGATGCATCGTGCACATGGTCACGAGCGAAAGATTGGCGGCGTGGGGGGTGACCGGAAGGCCTGCCTTCGCCGCCATCCTTGCTACTTCCAGGGTGCGGCTGATGCCGCCGAGATACATGACATCCGGCTGCACGACATCGACGGCGCGCATGCCGATCATCGTCTTCCATGCGCTGAACTCGCAGTCCTGTTCGCCTCCAGTGACATCGATGGCAAGCGCGTCGGCGACTTCCTTGGTCTGTTCGAATTCCCAGTAAGGGCAGGGCTCCTCGAAATGGCTAATACCTTCCTGCTCCAGCAGCCGACCCACTTCTATGGCCTTGCCGGGCGAGTAGCAGGAATTGGCGTCAACCAGCTTGGCTATGCCGTTGCCGAGTGCCCGCGACACCAGGGGCACGATCTTCTCCGTGCGCCCCGGCCATTCGTCTCTGTCGCGGCCACATTCGGCACCCACCCGCCACTTGAACGCATTGAAGCCCATCTCGTCGCGAAGCATAAGGAAGCGTTTTGCCTCGTCCTCCGGCGTGATGTCGCGCTTCATCGAGGAGGCATAGGCGCGGAGCTTGCCGGGTTTGCCGCCGAGCAGGGATACAACGGGCTTGCCCTCGAACTTGCCGCGCAAGTCCCACAGCGCCGTGTCGAGGCCGGTGGTGGCGCGCCGGAGATAGGAGCCCGGATATTTCTGCTCGCGTTCGTTGATGAGAAGCAGCGTGTCGGCAAAATCGAGTGCGTTCGTGCCAAGCGCGTGACGCGCCACCTGGCGGTGGAATATCTCGCAGGTGATGTCGGCATTATAGGTCGATACCTGACCCCAGCCCTGATCGCCCGTGTCGGCGGTGACGCGGACGAAGCCCACGAATTCGTTGCAGAAGGTTTCGAGCCTGGCAATTTTCATGCGGGCGGGTCTACGCCAATCGCGCCTGCCGGCGTTCTGCCCGCCGCCTCGCGACTTCATACCAGAC
>JBOHKD010000130.1:0-4994 GCA_050728895.1 Aestuariivirga sp. | reverse complement strand
CCATAACGGAGGCCTTCGATCTCGACGCCCTTGGCGATCTTCGCCAGCAAGGCATCATCCACCTTGCCATAGGCCCTGACGCGGTAGCGCCTGATCCAGCCGGAGGCTGGAAGTTCAAGCGAGCGGGCGAGTTCGCCGTCATTGGTGAGAAGCAGGAGGCCCTCGGTGTTGATGTCGAGGCGGCCTATGGAGACAACCCTGGGCAGTTGCTCGCGCAGCTTTTCAAATACGGTGGGCCTCCCTTGCGGGTCCTTGTGGCTCACTACAAGCCCTTCCGGCTTGTGATAACGCCACAGGCGCGCCGCCTCCTTATGGGGCAGGGGCTTGCCATCGACGCGAACCACATCGCCGGGTGTCACATTCAGCGCCGCCGTCCGGATCGTCTTGCCGTTCAGCGTCACGCGGGCCGCTTCGATGAGCCGTTCGGCATCGCGCCGCGAACAGAGTCCGGCGCGGGCAATGACCTTGGCAATGCGCTCGCCCGCGAATTCACTCATCTTGACCGTAACCGCGCCATGGCCCCATGTGGCACGATGATGCTGAAACTGCCAGAGGCGATGTCGCTTGCGTTTGCCGAAGCCGAAGCCGCGGGCGCGCGGGGCGAAGTACCGGTGGGCGCCGTGGTGACCGATGGGGCAGGGGCCATTCTGGCCCAAGCCGGCAACCGCACTCTCGAACACAAAGACCCGACGGCTCATGCCGAACTGCTGGCAATCCGCGACGCGGCGCGGAAACTTGGCTCCGAACGCCTTACGGGTTGCGATCTCCATGTGACGCTCGAACCCTGCGCCATGTGCGCCGCCGCCATTTCCTTCGCCCGCATCCGCAGGCTTTACTTCGCCGCGTCCGATGAAAAAATGGGCGCGGTGGAACATGGGCCGCGATTCTTTTCGCAAGACACCTGCCACCATGCACCGGAGGTTTATGGCGGTATCGGCGAAGAGCGGGCGAGGGTGCTGCTGCGGGCGTTTTTCAGGGCGAGGCGCCAAGGCATCATACCGTGAGCTTGGCGGGCTGCGCTGCTACCAACGCGTGGGTTTAGACACGATGCGGTGCTGCTTCGGCACAAAGAGTTGCAGTATGTACCATAAAGTGGTACACTAGCCCATAGTGGAGTTGCGGAATGATCGTGAGCTTTCGGGATGACTGGCTACGCGATTTTTTCGTCGAGAATATCCGATCAAAGAAAATTCCAACCGATTTGGAAAGCCGTCTGTTCCGTAAAATTCAGATGATCGACGATGCGACGACGGATCAAGATTTACGGGTGCCGCCCAGCAACCATTTCGAAAAGCTACGTGGCAACCTGGAAAGCTTCCATTCGATCCGCGTTAACAAACAATGGCGGCTTATCTTTCAGTGGAATGGTGGTCGAGGTGAAGCGACGGGCATCTATCTGGACGACCATAGGTATCTGTGAGGTGAAGCATGTTGACGACGAAGCGTAAGCCGGCGAGCGTTGGCGAAATTCTGGTTGAAGAGTTCATGGAGCCGATAGGCCTGACGCAAGGCGCGTTGGCGGAAGCGATGGGCGTCCAGCGCAAGCACGTCAATGAACTGTGCAACGAACGCAGGGCCGTGACCGCTCCGACCGCGCTCATTCTTGCCCGCGTGTTCGGCAACAGCCCCGATTTCTGGTTGAACGTGCAGCGGCGCAGCGATCTGTGGAAGGCGATGCACTCGCCTCGCGAACGCGAGCGGATCAAACGTGCTCGACCGCTGACAGCCGCCGCGTGAGCCCTTGCGGCGCAAGGCACCGGCCACCATGTGCCGGAGGTTTATGGCGGTATCGGCGAAGAGCGGACGAGGGCGCTGCTGCTGGCGTTTTTTCGGGCCAAGCGCTAGGGCAACCAGCGATCATGATTCTTGCAGGTCGAGCGGCATGAAGACGCTTTTCGTGGTATTTGGTATTTATTGCTCCTGTTTTTGAAATTTACCGGTATGCTTTTCCCTAAAAGGACAGGGAATATGAAATTAAAACCCCGCATCACCCTCATCACGTTAGGCGTAGATGATTTAGAAAAATCTGTTGCGTTTTATCGTGATGACTTGGGCTTTCCAACCACAGGCATTATGGGCAAGGAATTTGAGCATGGTGCTGTCGCTTTTTTCGATCTGCAAGCAGGACTCAAACTTGCGGTATGGCCGCGCGACAGTATTTCCCATGATACGAAAATCTTAAAATCTCCGCGCAGCCCTACTGAATGCACCATCGGCCATAATGTCGGCAGCAAAGAGGAAGTCGATGCGGCGATGGAACAGGCAAAGAAAGCTGGAGCAAGAATCGTCAAACCTGCCCAAGAAACCTTTTGGGGAGGCTATGCAGGCTATTTTCAAGACCCTGATGACCATATCTGGGAGATTGCTTGGAATCCGGCATGGAAATCGCCTGAGTAAATAGCATTCGCTTCGCTCGGGCTTTTTACCGTCTGGACAAAAATCTGCACCGCTGTAAAATGGCAAAAATGGGGACAAAAATCCCCGGCAGGAGAGGAAATCATGACAAACAACAGCTTCCGCGCCAACCGGCGCGGTCTACTCAAATTTGCCGCGGCAGGTTCGGCGCTGTCGCTCACCGGCCTTTTCCCACGCCTCGCCGCCGCCGCAGGGCCGATCAAGACGGCGGCCATCTATACGGTGCCCGTCGAACAGCAATGGGTGAGCCGCATCCACAAGGCGGCGACCACCGCCAAGGATCGCGGCGACATCGAGTATGTGTTTTCGGAAAAAGTCTCGAATACCGATTATGAGCGCGTCATGCGGGAATATTGCGAGGCGGGCCACCAGTTCATCGTGGGCGAGGCTTTCGCCGTCGAGGATGCGGCGCGCGCTGTCGCCAAGGATTATCCCGACCGCGCCTTCCTGATCGGATCGAGCTTCAAGCCCGATTCTGCGGCGTCGCCCAATTTCGCGGTCTTCGATAATTATATCCAGGACGCTTCGTATCTGACCGGTATGATCGCCGGCGCCATGAGCAAGTCGGGCAATATCGGCATGGTCGGCGGCTATCCCATTCCGGAAGTGAACCGGTTGATGAACGCATTCAAGGCCGGCGTTGCCGAAACCCGTTCGGACGCGAAATTCCAGGTGGCCTTTATCGGCTCGTGGTACGATCCGCCCAAGGCCAAGGAGACAGCCTTCGCGCAGATCGACGCCGGCGCCGATCTTCTGTATGCGGAGCGTTTTGGCGTGTCCGACGCCGCCAAGGAAAAGGGCGTTCTGGCGGTCGGCAATGTGATCGACACGCAAGCCGACTATCCAGACACCGTGGTTGCCTCCGCACTTTGGCATTTCGAGCCGACACTCGATGCGGCGATAGCCGCTATCCAGGCGGGAAGCTTCAAGGCCGACGACTATGGCCAATATTCCTTCATGAAGGCGGGCGGTTGCAGTCTGGCGCCGCTCGGCACCTTTGAAGGCAAGGTGCCAGCCGAAGTAATGGCGAAGGTCCAGGCCAAGGAGGCGGAGATAAAGGCCGGCACCTTCTTGGCCCCCATCGACGACAACGAACCCAAATCGTCGTGAACCCTTGAATGAAAGCGAAGCCGGGGAGCGGGAGGTTATTCTCCGGCTTTCCGGCATCACCAAACGCTTCGGCCCGCTCCTTGCCAACGATGCCATTTCGTTCGAACTGAAGCAGGGTGAAATCGTCGGTCTTCTGGGCGAGAACGGCGCCGGCAAGACCACGCTCATGAACATCCTTTTCGGCCACTATGTCGCCGAGGACGGAACAATTGAAATCGCCGGCAAACCCCTTGAGCCCGGTTCTCCGGGAGCGGCGATTGCCGCAGGCATCGGCATGGTGCATCAGCATTTCACCCTGGCCGATAATCTCACGGTGCTCGACAACATCGTGCTGGGAACCGAGCCCCTGTGGCGGCTTGTCTCCGATCGCGGCAAGGCGCGCGCCCGCATCCGCCATCTTGGCCAAGTATTCGGGCTTGCCGTCGATCCCGATGCCACGGTCAGCCGGCTTTCGCTGGGCGAGCGCCAGCGCGTCGCAATCCTCAAGGCTCTCTACCGCGAGGCGAAAATCCTCATCCTTGACGAGCCGACGGCGGTGTTGACGCCGCAGGAATCGGATTCACTCTTCGATACGCTCAAACGCTTCGCCGCCGAGGGTCTGTCGATCATTTTCATTTCCCACAAGCTGAAAGAAGTGCTGGCCGCATGCAGCCGCGTGGCGGTGTTGCGCGCCGGAAGACTGGTGGCAACGCGCGAGGTCGCGGCAACGACGCGCGGCGAACTTGCCGAGCTAATGTTGGGCCGCGCCATTCCCCAAGCCAAGGCCGAACCGCAAAGGCCGGGCGATATTGTCTTTGGCCTGTCCAGTGTCCGGGTGCGCAAGGGTTCTCTTTCGCTCGATGACGTAACACTCGAACTACGCGCCGGCGAGATCACAGGCATCGCCGGCGTGGCCGGCAATGGACAAAGCCTTCTCGCCGATGTGGCGGGCGGTGTCGTGGTTCCCGCCGCTGGCTGGATAACCTTGGGAGGCGTTGAACTTAAGGAAATTTCGCCCCGCACCATGGTGGCAGGCGGTGTCGCGCGCATCCCCGAGGATCGCCATGCTGAAGGCTTGATCGGCGATATGAGTGTCACCGAAAATTTGATTTCGGAGAGCTATCGGGGCTTGCTGTTTTCAAATTACGGCCTGATCGACTGGCAGAAAGCCCGCTCCTTCGCCGAAAAAATCATCGCCGATTATGCCGTGATGTGCCCGTCGCCCGAAACCCAGGCACGGCTGCTCTCGGGCGGCAACATGCAGAAGCTGATCCTCGGCCGGGTGATGGCCAATGCCCCGCGCATTGTCATCGCCAACCAGCCGACGCGCGGCCTCGATGTAGGCGCCGTCAACTATGTGCATGAGCGGTTGCTGGCGGCGCGCCAAGGTGGCGCGGCGATCCTGCTGATTTCCGGAGACCTCGACGAGCTGCTGTCGCTGGCGGACCGCGTTGCCGTCATGTACCGGGGCCAACTTTCCACCGCCATGG
>JBOHKD010000129.1:0-5003 GCA_050728895.1 Aestuariivirga sp. | reverse complement strand
CAGTTCCGCCGCGTTGCCGAGGAGGCCAACGGAAACCGGTTTGCCTTGCTTGTGCGAGCGCTTGATGATTTCGAGTGCTTCATCGATGGTCTTCGCTTGCGTGTCGAGGTAGCGGGTCTTGAGCCGCATCTCGATCCGGCTTGGCTGGCATTCAATGGCGATCATGGAGGCGCCCGCCATGGTGGCGGCTAGCGGTTGCGCGCCGCCCATGCCGCCCAAGCCCGCCGTCAGAAACCATTTGCCCTTGAGATTGCCGCCATAATGCTTGCGGCCCACTTCGGCGAAGGTTTCATAGGTACCCTGCACGATGCCTTGCGTGCCGATATAGATCCATGAGCCGGCCGTCATCTGGCCGTACATCATCAAGCCCTTCCTATCGAGCTCGTTGAAATGATCCCAGGTGCCCCAGTGCGGCACGAGGTTGGAGTTGGCAATCAGCACACGGGGCGCATCCTTGTGGGTACGGAAAATGCCGACGGGCTTGCCGGACTGTATCAGCAGGGTTTCGTCTTCCTCGAGCGAACGCAGACTTGCCACGATACGGTCGAAGGCCTCCCAATTGCGCGCGGCTCGGCCGATGCCGCCATAGACCACCAGTTCCTCGGGGCGCTCGGCGACATTGGCGTCGAGATTATTCATCAGCATACGGAGCGGTGCTTCGGTCAGCCAAGACTTGGCGGTGATCTTGGTGCCGGTAGGCGACTTGATGTTGCGGGTGTTATCGCGGCGCGTGTTCATTGGGATTCCTATTGGCTGATGGTTCCCCGCGCGCTGGTCTTGTAGCGGCTGTAGAGCGCATAGCGGCTGGCGGGATAAGTGAGAGTGGCCACGGTCACGACATGGCCCTTGCTCCATGAGCGCCGATGCAACACCAGACATGGTTCTTTTGCTTCGATACCCAGCAGTTGCTGTTGTTCCGCAGTGGGCATAGCGGCCTCCACCGTGTGTTCGAGCTCATCGACGGGCACGGCGGACAGGAGATAGGCGGTGGGCGTCACCTTGGCGAAAGCCTGGATTATGAATTCCGGCGCGACGAAGGGGTTCACATAACGATCCTCTATCTGCACGGCCACGCCGTTCTCGGCATGGACAATGAGGATGTGGAAGAGCCGTTGCTGCGGCTTCATCTCGAATTCTTCCGCAAGTCCCGGCGGGGCCAGGATGGCGCCCCGTTTTTCGATGCGCGAAGAGTGGCGATGGCCGCGTGCCTCGATCTCCTCGGCGATGTTGCGAAGTTCCATGAGGCTAGAGCGCGCCGCGGGTTCCTTCACGAAAGTGCCAACGCCGGGAACGCGCGCCAGATAGCCCTCGGTGGTCAAATCGCGCAACGCCCGATTGGCGGTCATGCGGCTGATGCCGAAACTTTCCACCAATTCATTTTCGGAAGGAACGCGCGCGCCCGGAAGCCACACCCCTAAGCGGATGTTCTCCAAAATGTGATCCTTGACTCTGGCATAAAGCGGCTGGGCCTCGTTCATGGGAAGATTTCCCCTTCCCCCCTCGCGGGGGAAGGTGGCGCGAAGCGCCGGATGAGGGGGTCTCTCCGCGCGAAAATTCCCGGCAACGGAACTCGCGGACAGAGCCCCCTCATCCGTCCATCGCGTGCCGCGATGGCCACCTTCCCCCGCGAGGGGGGAAGGGGAAAATTATTTACTGTCTGTTCAAGTGCGATGGATTTCATGGGAGTGCCCCCCGGACGATTTCGCCATTGCGGATGACGGCGGCGAGGGGGTTGAATCCCAGAGGATAGGCGAGGTCGCCGGGGCGTTCGGCATCCCACAGGACGAGGTCGGCCTTCATGCCGGGCGCAATCCGGCCCCGGTCCTTGAGGCCAAGAGCGCGGGCGGCATTGGCGGTAATGCCGAGAAGGGCTTCCTCGGGGGTGAGGCCAAACAGCACACAGGCCATGTTCATGGTGGAGAGCAAAGAGTGAACAGGCGATGATCCAGGGTTGAGATCGGTTGCAATGGCGATGGGAACTTTGTGGGAACGCAGTGCTGCCACCGGGGGATGCTGCTTTTCGCGGAGGTAATAGAAGGCGCCGGGGAGAAGCACCGCTACCGTGCCCGAGGCGGCGATGGCGGCAACGCCATCTTCGTCCAAATATTCGATATGATCGACGGAGAGAGCGCCATGGCGGGCGGCGAGCTTGGCGCCCCCCAAATTGGAAAGCTGTTCGGCATGGAGCTTGACCGGCAGGCCGAGTGCTTTCGCCGCCTTGAATACCAGCCCGGTCTCTTCAACCGAGAAGGCAATGCCTTCACAAAACCCGTCAACGGCGTCCGCCAGCCCGGCGGAAGCGGCGGCGGGGAGCGATTGATTGCATACGAGCTTCACATACTCGCTGCGGCGGTCCTTGAACTCCGGGGGAAAGGTGTGGGCGCCGAGGAAGGTGGTGACGACATCGACGGGGCGCTGTTTTTCAAGCTGCCGCGCCACCCGCAGCATTCTGAGTTCCGTCTCGATATCGAGCCCATAGCCCGATTTGATTTCGATGGTGGTGATGCCTTCGGCCAGCAGCGTATCGAGCCGCTTCAATCCTGAGGCCAGAAGGTCCGCTTCGCTCGCCGCCCGCGTTGCCATGACCGTCGAAGCGATGCCGCCACCGGCCTTGGCGATATCGGCGTAAGCAGCACCATTGAGGCGCATTTCAAATTCATTGGCCCGGTTGCCGCCATAGACGAGGTGCGTATGGCAATCGATCAGGCCCGGCGTCACCAGCCGGCCACCACAATCGGTGGCGGGAAGCTTCGGCGCCTGCGCGCGGGGACCGCACCAAACAATGCGGCCGCCCTCCACATGGAGAGCCGCATCCTGTATCAGGGCGTAGCCGCCGGTCATGGAAGCAAGATTGAGATTTGTCAGGAGCATCACAAAAACCACTTGTATAAGGTTGTATATACAATATGGTTAGCCCCATGAAAAGCACCAAATTACATTTTTCCTCGGCCCTCACTTCGCAAGGGTGGCAGGACAATTTGACGGTCGAGATCGACGCTCATGGTACCATCTCGAAGGTCACGGCCAATTCAAAGGCGAGCGAGCATATCAACGGCATCGCCATTCCGGCCATGCCGAATGTCCATGCCCATGCCCACCAGCGCTTCATGCTGGGCCTGGCGGAGCGGGCGGGACCGGGAGCCGACAGTTTCTGGACGTGGCGTGAGGCGATGTATGGATTTGCGCTCAGGCTCTCGCCGGAAGATCTGGAGGCGGTCGCCGCCCAGCTCTATGTCGAGATGCTCAAAAGCGGCTTCTCGGTGGCGGGGGAGTTTCAATATCTGCATCATCAGCCGGACGGCACACAATATGACGAGCCGGCCGAGCTGAGCTTGCGCTGCCTGTCGGCCGCCGAGAAGGCCGGCATCGCCATCACAATGCTGCCCACGCTCTACAGTTTCGGCGGCTTCGGCGGTAAGCCACCGATGGCGGGGCAGCGGCGATTCATCAATGGCGCCGACCGCTATCTCGAAATCTACCGGACCCTCCATTCAGTTTGCGCTAACCATCCGCTCCGCCGTCTCGGCATTAGCCCGCACAGTTACCGCGCCGTTACCGTCGATCTGCTGAAGACGGTGATCGGTGGCATCGATGCCGCATCGCCCATCCATATTCATGTGGCCGAACAGACCAAGGAAGTCGAAGATTGCCTCGCCTGGTGCGGAAAACGTCCGGTTGAGCTAATGCTGGAGAACTTCGATGTGTCGCAACGCTGGTGCGCCATTCATGCAACGCACATGACCGAAGCTGAGACGGAAAAACTTGCGCGATCGGGAGCCATTGCCGGATTGTGTCCTACAACCGAAGCTAATCTCGGTGACGGAATATTCCCGGCAAACCGTTTCCTCAAGGCGGGCGGCGCCATCGCTATTGGTTCGGATAGCAATATCTCCGTCTCTCCGGCGGAGGATTTGCGGATGCTGGAATACTCCCAGCGCTTACGCGACCGCACCCGCAATGCGCTGGCCAACGGCCCTGGCCAGTCCACGGGCCGCAGCCTGTTCGATGCGGCTCTCAAGGGTGGTGCGGCAGCCATGGCTCAGCCCGTGGGCGCCATCGCACCCGGCTACCGCGCCGACATCGCCGTGCTCGATGACGCGCATCCATCGCTTGCCGGGCGGAGCGGCGACAATCTCCTCGATACCTGGATTTTTTCCGCCGGCAATTCTTGCGTGAAAGACATGTTCGTGGGCGGCCGCCATGTGGTGAAGGATCGGCGCCACTTCGCAGAAGAAAAAATTGCCCGCAACTTCCGTTCTGCGGTCACGAGGCTCACGCAATGATCAAAATAGGCGATCACCCCATCTCGCTCAACCATGTGCGCGAAGCACTCGCGGGACCGGTCACGGTCGAGCTGACGCCCACGGCCCGCTCGCTCATCGAGCGCAGTGCTGCCACCGTCACGCGGCTCTTGGCCTCGGACCGACCCATCTATGGCGTCAACACGGGTTTCGGAAAACTTGCCAAGACGCGCATCGCGGCAAAAGACCTCTCGGCGCTGCAAATCAACATCGTGCGCTCCCATGCGGCGGGCGTTGGCGCACCGCTCGATCAAGGCGTCACGCGCCTTATCCTGTTGCTCAAGCTCAATGCGCTGGCGCAAGGCGCATCGGGCATTTCGTTTCAGGCCATGGAGACGCTGGCGGCACTCATCAATACCGATGTGCTGCCGGTGGTTCCAGGACAAGGCTCCGTTGGCGCGTCGGGCGATCTGGCACCACTGGCGCATATGAGTCTCGTGCTCATCGGCGAGGGCTGCGCCATGGCTGGGGGCAAGCGTGTTTCAGGTGCGGAAGCGTTGAAGGCTGCAAAAACCCGCCCCGTGCCGCTTGGGCCCAAGGAAGGTCTCGCACTTCTCAACGGCACGCAGGTTTCCGCTGCACTGGCGCTCGCGGGGCTCATTGGAGCGGAGCGCAATGCCGCCGCCGCCATACTGGCGGGTGCGATGTCGGTCGATGCGGTGATGGGCATTCCGGAGAGCCAACACGCCTTCGTCTTTGATC
>JBOHKD010000128.1:0-5018 GCA_050728895.1 Aestuariivirga sp. | reverse complement strand
GTGCAAGGCTGATCGAATGTATCTCATGGAGCCATTGCTCGTCCGGCGCCGTGTCTTCCGGCTTCAAACATTCAATTCCAATTGCTTCTGCAACAAACCAGAGATCGTCAAATAGGAGATTCCTAATTTCGCTAAACGCAAGTGTTCCCGTTAGATAGAACTCACCCCAAAATTTCCAATTCCCATAGTCTCGGTACAAATACTCTATCTTTGTACCTCTAGGCTTTGGCGGACCAATGACAAGATGCTTTCGCTTCACCACGGGATTGGCCAATGCCTTAAAATTGAGAATCTCGCTGCGTAGAGATTCTTAGCTTGACAGTTTTCGCCCTAGCGGGCAATAGAATGTTCTACTATTGTTCTATATCAGGCTAACCGGCGCAACCGGAGGTATCGGGAACTCCGTCCCTCCCGCCTAGCCTTGGCTTCATACCGCGTCTCCACCCAGTTCTCGAATGGCGCAGCCTGATCGCCTTCTTCCGCGAAGCCGCCGTGATCGCTGACATGCTCCCGCGTCCAGTCCACATAGTCGGCGATGTCGCTGGCGAAGAGGAACAGGCCGTGGGGTTTCAGCAAGCGGTGGAAATGCGCGAGGGTTTCCGCATTCACGAAACGGCGCTTGTTGTGGCGGGCTTTGGGCCAGGGATCGGGGTAGAGGAGATAGATGCGCTCCAGCGAGTGATCCGGCAGCGCTTCGAGGAGATCGCGCGCGTCGCCGTCGTGGACGCTTATGTTGCCGAGGTTCTTGGCCTCGATCAGCGCCAGAAGTTTGGCGACGCCGTTCACGAAGGGTTCGGCGCCGATGAAATGTATCGAAGGGTGGAGTTCCGCCTGATGCGCCAGATGCTCGCCGCCGCCGAAGCCGATTTCAAGCCATGCGGGCGCTTTGAGCGCTGCCGCGTTGAAACGCAATTTCGGCAGCAACTCTTCGATCAATCGCAAATGATTGGCGCGTAAAGCGTGGCCCTTGCGGCGGCCATAGAACTGATGACGCCTGGAGGGAAGTTGCTGTTGATTGAATGGCAACCGGACCATGCCCTCAATTGTCATTGCCGGATTTATTCCGGCAACCCATTCCTCAGTTAACGCCGGCGCTTGTTGCTACATGGGTCGCCGGAATAAATCCGGCGATGACAGGCTTGGATAGTGGCGCTTCGCTCACTTCACCGCGGCTTTGAGGGCCTTCCCGAGATCGGTCTTCTCCCATGAGAAACCGCCGTCCGCTTCGGGCTTCCTTCCGAAATGGCCGTAGGCGGCGGTGCGCGCGTAGATCGGGCGGTTGAGATTGAGATGGGCGCGGATGCCGCGGGGGCTCAAATCCATCACCTTGGCGAGGGCCTTTTCCAGCGCGGCTTCCTTCACCTTGCCGGTGCCGTGGGTATCGACATAGACCGAGAGCGGCTGGGCCACGCCGATGGCGTAGGAGAGCTGGATGGTGCAGCATCGGGCCAAGCCCGCCCCCACCACATTCTTGGCGAGATAGCGCGCCGCATAGGCGGCCGAACGATCGACCTTGCTCGGATCCTTGCCCGAGAAGGCGCCGCCGCCATGGGCTGCGGCACCACCATAGGTATCGACAATGATCTTGCGGCCCGTGAGGCCGGCATCGCCATCGGGACCGCCGATGAAGAACTTGCCGGTGGGGTTCACATGCCAGACCGTGTCCCTGGTGATCCAGCCCTTGGGCAGCGCCTTCATCACATAGGGCTTAACCAGCTTCATCACGTCATTGGATGTGAGGTTTTCGTCCGTGTGCTGATGGGATACCACGATCTGGGTCGCCGCGACCGGCTTGCCGTTCTTGTAGGAGACGGTGACCTGGCTTTTCGAGTCGGGGCCGAGTGCGGTTTCCTTGCCGCTGTGGCGCGCCTCCGCCAGAAGTTTCAGGATGCGCTGCGCATAGTAGATGGGGGCGGGCATGAGTTCCGGCGTCTCGTCGCAGGCATAACCGAACATGATGCCCTGATCGCCAGCGCCTTCGTCCTTGTTCTCGGCGGCATCGACACCCATGGCGATGTTGGCGGATTGGTCATGCAGCAGGATTTCGATTTTGGCGGTTTGCCAGTGGAAACCGGATTGGGCATAACCGATGTCCTTGACCGCCTGCCGGGCCACGGCTTCGATCTTTTCGTGCGTTGCCGAGGCGGGGCCACGGGTTTCGCCAGCGATGACGATACGGTTGGTGGTGGCCAGCGTTTCGCAGGCAACGCGGATGAGGGCGGGGTCCATGCCCTGTGCAAACGCCTCGCGGTAAAACAGATCGACCACCTCGTCGGAAATGCGGTCGCACACCTTGTCGGGATGTCCCTCGGACACCGACTCGCTGGTAAACAGGTAATTCTTGCGTGACATGTTAGAAATTCGTCTCCCCGATCAAGCGCCGCGTATTTGGCAGCGATGGGGGATGCGGTCAAGCGGGGACCGATGCCATGCTTCGAGGCTCGTGGGGCTGGCGCCCCGCTCGCACCTCAGCATGAGGATATTTCCTCACCCTGAGGCGCTTGATGCGCAGCATCAAGCCTCGAAGGGTTATTCCTTGCTATCGGCGATGAGGCGGGCCAATTGCGAAATGAGCCTGCGTTTTCCCGTGCTGTCGGCATCGCGGAAGGCCCTAGCCAGCGCCACGCCATCGAGGTTCATTAGCGCCGCCATGACCGAATCCTCCTCGCGCGCCTCTCCGAAACCGGCTTGGGTATCGACGCCGGGCAGATCGTCGAAGAAAAACTGGGCCGGAACCCCCAGGGTCTTGGCGGCATAGTAAAGCCTGCTGGCGCTGATGCGGTTGGTGCCCTTCTCGTATTTCTGCACTTGTTGGAAGGTGATGCCCAAGAGCTCGCCCAATCTTTCCTGGCTCATGCCGACGATTTGCCGCCGCATGCGGATGCGATTGCCGACATGAACGTCGATGAAATTGGGATCGCGTCTTGTCATTTAGTCCCCAGACCAATTGACCCGGTCTGATGCCCTTTTTAAATTTTCCGTTCCCGACCCATAATGGAGTCGCTGCGGTCGCGCAACGGAATTGCACCCGATGCTTAACTGTCCCGCACGAAGGTCGCGGCCATGAGTGCCAGACAGAGCAGAATGGTAAACAGCACATCGCCGAAACGGCCGTAAACGGTGGGAGGCAGGCTTGCGGGAAGGGCCGCATCGAGCACGCCCTGGTGGCCAAGGGGGAGGCTCGCGCGGATGCGGCCGTAGGCGTCGATCACCGCCGATATGCCGGTGTTGGCGGCCCGCGCCATGGGCAGCCCCTGCTCGATGGTGCGCAGCCGCGCCTGCGCCAAATGCTGCCAGGGACCCGTCGACTTTCCGAACCAGCCGTCATTGGTGACATTGAGAAGCCATGCCGGACGCTGGCGCGAATCGATGAGACGGTCCGGAAAAATCGCCTCGTAGCATATGGATAAGGCTACCGGCGGCGCTGCCGGAATATCGAAAGTCAAGGGACCAGGGCCCGCCATGAAGTTGCCGGGAACAGTGACAACTTTACTAAAACCGAGCGGTTCAAGCAGCCAGGCAAGCGGCAGGAATTCGCCGCCAGGCACCAGGCGCCACTTGTCATATCTTGCGGCAACCTCGGCCTGCCCATCGAACACGATGATGCTGTTGTGGACGGGTATGCCGTCGGCCGGCGCCAGTTGCTCAAGGCCGCGGCGCAGCGCTCCGGTGATGAGGACCGTGCGGCCCCCGAGGAGCTGGCGCAGTTCGCGTTCCGGCATGCCGCCCTCGTCGATCAGGAAGGGCACGGCGGATTCGGGCCAAACGACATGGGTGCGCGAGGCGATGCCATCCGGGCTTTCGGTAGTGGCCTGTGAGGAGAGCGAGCGCAGCAGATCGAAAATCGGACCCACATTGTTCTCCCGCCATTTGGCATCCTGCCCGATGTTCGGCTGCACGATGCGAAGTCTCACATCGGGGACATCCTTATCCGAGGCATACGCTAAACGGAATTCGCCATAGGCCCATGCCAGCGGCAATAGCAGCAATAACCCCGCAGCTGTCATCCATTGCCGCCGATGGACGAGTACCAGCGGCAAGCCCGCCCACAAGACGATCAAAAGCGTCAAGCCCGTCATGCCGACGAGCGAGGACAACTGCGCCACCCCGCCCATGCCGTCCACCGCGAGACCGGGTGCCGCCCAAGGGAAGCCCGTCAGCAAATGGCCGCGCAACCATTCAGCGCAAGCCAGTATCGCGGCGTAGCCTGAGACCAGCCGCAATCCCCGCCAGTTAAAGAAATTGACCGCCACGGCCGCCAGTCCCCAATAGATTGCCATACCGGCGGCAAGGCCCCCCACCGCGAATGGCATCATCCACAGATAGGTTTTCGCATCGACGAGGAAAGCAAAACCGATCCAGTGCAAGGCAAGGAGGAAGTATCCAAAACCAAAGAGCCAGCCCACGAGGAACGATGTTCCAACGGTCCGGGACGGCACGCCTTCCAGCAGCAGCAACACCGCCGGTATGGCGGCAAACAGCACCGGCCAAAGATCAAGCGGCGGCATCGAAAACGCCGCCGCCGCTCCCGCCGCCAGCGCCAGCAGCGCCCGGCCCCAGCCGGTGAGACTGCGAATTCTGTCGGCAAATCGAATCATGTCAACCAATGCTTCGAGGCTTTGCCTCCGGCAAAGCACCTCAGCATGAGGATGATTAGTTTCTCCTCACCCTGAGGTGCTTGATGCGCCAGCATCAAGCCTCGAAGGGTCTCTAAGCGGAGAGAATGCGTGGGAGCGTGGATTTACATTCTCCGCTGTAACGATGGCAGCTACTATACCGGGCTTACCAGGTCGCGGGAACCCGAAAAGCGATTGTCGGAGCATAACATCGCCATGTCCCCCGGTTCGTTCACGGCGAAACGTTTGCCGGCCGTTCTGGTTTATGCGGAATATCTGGACATGGTTGCCGATGCGATCGCGGCGGAGCGCAAAATCAAGGGTTGGTCGAGAGCCAAGAAGGAGGCGCTGATCGCCGGGAATTGGGAAGAGGTCGTGCGGCTGTCAAAACGGCGGGGCGGA
>JBOHKD010000127.1:0-5064 GCA_050728895.1 Aestuariivirga sp. | reverse complement strand
GGGCGGGATTGAGATTGTTGTCGGAAACAACCGTCAGCCGCGTCTCGCCGCCGCGGCGGCAGAGGGCGATGCCCTCCATATTGTCGATGGCGTAAAGCGGTATCCGGCCCGAAAACAGAAGCTCGGGTTCGACCGTCGCGCCGGCTTTCATGGCGGAGGTTTTGAACCGGCGTATCGTCATGCCGGGCAGGCTGCCTGAGCTGAAACTTCTTTCGAGAATGAGTACATCGCCATCGGGCAAGACCGCCGCATCGGTAATCGCATAATCCTCGAAGCGCTTGACGCTGAAGGGCATGGTCTTCCACGACCGCCACAGCCAGCCGCGGATATTGTTGTCCGGATCGGTGTTGTTTTCGGAGATGGCGAAATAATAATCCTTCCATGGTCCTGCGGCGATCAGGCCCGCCGATTCCAGTTCGCCGTTCCGAGGCCCATCGGTGACGGCTTTCGGCGATTTCAGCAATTGGAAGCGCGCGGCCAAGCCATCCTTGCCAATATCGTAAATGCCGATACGGGGCCGGCTTTCGAAACCTACCATGTATCGTCCAGCCCCCAGCGCCGCCAGCGCTTCGGCATCGCCTCTCGCCTTGCTCGCGGGCGGTTTTCCCTTGGTATCGAGGATCGGCGCCCATTCGCCTTGCGAGAGGCCGGCAAGCTTGCCGTTTTCATAGGAAAGTGCAGCGCGGAACCAACGGCCCGTGTCGCTTACCGCCAGCAGGCTTTCACAATCCTCCGACAGCGTAAGCCCTGAAAGTCCTCCGAAAGTTTTATCGGGGCTGGAGAGTTGAAGTCCGCCCCGCCAGCCTAGAGGACCGAACTCCGTGGCATTGCCCAGCCCGAAACTCGCAATGGGAGTCGTGGAAATCGCAATGGGCTCGGCCTTGGCGGCTAGTGTAAGAGCCAGGAGCAAGGCGAGCGCGTATTTAAAGCTCACGCTCTGGTTCTGCGCTTGGGAGTGTTGGCGGCGGAGTGGTCATCCTCTTCGAAAAGCTCGGCCAGCTTCTCGGTCATGGCGCCGCCCAGTTCCTCGGCATCGACAATGGTGACGGCGCGCTTGTAATAGCGCGTGACATCATGGCCGATGCCGATGGCGATCAACTCGATGGGCGAGCGGTTCTCGATATCGCCGATGGTCTGGCGCAAATGCTTCTCAAGATAATTGCCGGAATTGACCGAGAGCGTCGAATCGTCGACGGGCGCTCCATCGGAGATCACCATGAGGATGCGGCGTTGCTCGTGGCGCGCCAGCAGACGATTGTGGGCCCAGATCAGCGCCTCGCCGTCGATATTCTCTTTCAACAGCCCCTCGCGCATCATCAGGCCGAGATTCCGTCTCGCGCGCCGCCACGGCATGTCGGCGGACTTGTAGACGATGTGGCGGATATCGTTAAGGCGGCCGGGATTGGCGGGCTTGTTGGCGGAGAGCCACTTCTCGCGCGCCTGTCCGCCTTTCCACGCCCTGGTGGTGAAGCCCAGAATTTCGACCTTGACGCCGCAGCGCTCGAGCGTTCGGGCGAGAATGTCGGCGCAGGTCGCGGCAACGGTGATGGGACGGCCGCGCATGGAGCCCGAGTTGTCGAGAAGCAACGACACCACCGTATCGCGGAACTGCATGTCGCGT
Source organism: Aestuariivirga sp. (assembly GCA_050728895.1). Lineage (GTDB taxonomy): Bacteria > Pseudomonadota > Alphaproteobacteria > Rhizobiales > Aestuariivirgaceae > Aestuariivirga. The sequence goes on along the minus strand of JBOHKD010000127.1, from coordinate 3,443 downwards.
TCTACCTTGAAGGACAGGGGATGCATGGGGTCGATGATAATGCGCGTGAGCCTGGCGGCATTAAGCACGCCTTCCTCTAGATCAAACTCCCAGGAGCGGTTCTGCTGGGCCATGAGACGGCGCTGCAGGCGGTTGGCAAGCCTGGCCACCACGCCCTGAAGGCTCGAAAGCTGCTTGTCGAGATAGTTGCGCAGCCTTGTCAGTTCCTCGGCATCGCAGAGATCCTCGGCGGAAATCTCCTCGTCGAACTGGTTGGTGAAGACCTTGTAGAAATCCTCATTCGAGAGCGACGAGAAGGGCAACTGCGGCCGCCATGGCTCTTCGTCATCGCCTTGTTCTTCGCCATCCAAATCGTCGGGCCGGTCGTCGGCATCCATCTGCCTTGCGTCCATCTCGGCGGCTTCGCTTTCGCCATCGGCGTCCCGAAGCTCCTCCATGGATTGCCGGCTGTCCTGCTCTTCGCCCTCCGGCGTTTCGTTGCGCTCGCCCGAATCGGGTTCGGCTTCCTGATTGTCATTGTCGTCGGAACTGTCGGGATCGTCACCCAGCTCATCGGCCATGCCGAGGGCGGCGATGATGTCGCGCGAGGCGCGCGAGAAGGCCGCCTGATCGTGGATGCTGTCCGTTAGATGCGCGAGTCTTGCTTGCGCCTTGTCCTCGATCCACCGGCGCCACAACTCAACCATCGGCTTTGCCGCCTCGGGGGGTGCTGCACCGGTAAGTTTTTCACGCACCACAAGGGCAACCGCGTCTTCGAGCGGGGCATCCTTGCGGTCGATGTAACGCGCCACATCCTTCTTGGCATAACGATTATCGAGCATGGCCGTGAGATTGGCCGCAACGCCCGGCATGGCATTGGCGCCCAGCGCCTCGACGCGGGCCTGCTCGCAGGCCTCGAAAACGGCGCGGGCATTCTTGCCTTGGGGCAGATAGCGGGCATGGATTTGATCCGAATGCTGCGACAGGCGGAGCGCGAAACTGTCGGAGATGCCGCGTGTTACGGCCACCTCGCGGGCGGTGAATTCGTTGCCGATGTACGGCAGCTTCACCTTATGACCGGCAAGCGAAGGCTGCTCGGTGCCGAAACTCGCTATCAGTTCCGGCTCGCATGCAATGGTTTTCATGGCGACGGTCAGGGCGCGCTTGAATTCGCCGGAAGGTGAATCCTTTTCGGCCACGGTCAGACTGCGCGGCCGTCGAATTGCATGATCGACAATTCGCCCGGCTCCACGCCATCCATGCAGCGCATGTTCACCATCACCGTGTCTCCGGCGCGCGCGAACGGCTCGATGCCGCACGCGCTACAGAAAAGGTGATGAATGGTGCGGGTGTTGAATTGATATTTTGTGAGCTTGTCTTCGCCCGCGAGCAGCCGGAAATCGACTGCTGGAATGGCGGTCAGAAGAGAGCCCCGCTTTTGACAGATGGAACAATTACACGAAATCACTTGACCAAGCGCGATCCTTGCGGCGAACTTTACCGCGCCGCAATGGCAGCCGCCGGTGTATGCCCTGGATTTGTTCATGGCGGGCTTGGCCATCATCATGCAATCGCGACGTGAGCGGCGGATTCCGGCAGTTCCTCGCCGAAGCAGCGCTGATAGAATTCGGCCACCACGGGGCGCTCCAGCTCGTCGCACTTGTTGAGGAAGGTAAGACGGAATGCAAAGCCCAGGTCGCCGAAGATTTCGGCGTTCTGGGCCCAGATGATCACGGTGCGCGGGCTCATCACAGTCGAAAGATCTCCCTGCATGAAGGCATTGCGGGTGAGATCGGCCACGCGCACCATGTTGGCGATGACTTTCCGGCCCTTGTCGGTATTGTAGCTCTTGTTCTTGGCGAGAACGATGCCGGTCTCCTGGGCGTGCGGCAGATAGTTGAGCGCTGTCACGATGGACCAACGGTCCATCTGCGCCTGGTTGATCTGCTGGGTGCCGTGATAGAGGCCGGTGGTATCGCCAAGACCGATGGTATTGGTGGTCGAGAACAGGCGGAAGGCGGGATGCGGATGAATGACCTTCGACTGGTCGAGAAGGGTCAGCCTTCCCGCGCTCTCGAGGATGCGCTGGATGACGAACATCACGTCGGGGCGCCCGGCGTCGTATTCGTCAAAAACCAGCGCCACATTATGCTGGTAAGCCCACGGCAGGATGCCTTCGCGGAATTCAGTGATCTGTTTGCCATCCCGGAGCACGATTGCGTCCTTGCCGATCAGGTCGATGCGGCTGATGTGGCTGTCGAGATTGATGCGGACGCACGGCCAGTTGAGGCGGGCGGCGACCTGTTCGATGTGCGTCGACTTGCCGGTGCCGTGGTAGCCGGAGATCATGACGCGGCGGTTGTAGGCAAAGCCTGCGAGAATCGCCAAGGTCGTCTCGCGATTGAAGAGGTAGTCCTCATCGAGTTCGGGAACATGCTCGCTGGCCTGCGAATAGGCGGAGACGTCAAGATTGGAATCGAAGCCGAAGAGCTGCTTCACCGACACCTTGATGTCGGGCATGCCGCTCGCTTCGCCGTTGGTCTTTGCGTTCATGTTGTTAATCTTTTTTTAGAGGTTTCGGGGAGGGCCCGCCTTTTAGCGCATTTTTCCGGAAAGTGGAATCCACTTTCCGGAAAAATGCGCTAGCAAAATCCGCTGGTTCGCAAATGGTCGTAAGCTTGGATGACGGCTTTCAAGGTTTCCTCGTTGGCGCGGCTGCCGCCATTGGCGTCGGGATGGAGGCGTTTCACCAAAGTCTTGTATTGCGTTTTGACCGCTTCCGGGCTTGCCGTGTCGTCGAGGCCCAAGGCTTGCAGGGCTTTCAATTCCGTGTTGCGGAGCGCACGGCCGGTGGGATGACGGCCCGCCTTGGCATTGGCCTTGCCTCGGAGATCGAAAGGGTTTTCGGCCATATTCGCCGCCTTGCGGCGGACACCGCTGACATTGGCATATGAATTCTGCCCGAGTTTCCAGGTGGGACGATGTCCGGTGCGGGCGTCCTTCTGGAAGCCCAGCACTTCGTCATCCTTCATGCCGTTGAAGTAGTTGTAAGTCTTGTTGTACTGCTGAACGTGTTCGGTGCAGTAGTGAAAGAACTTTCCCTCGGCTTCCCGCCCCATCGGCGCCTTGTGGGGGCCTGGCCGTGGGCAACCCGGCCACTCGCATTGCGGAAACTTGTCGCGAGTTTTGCTTTCCCCGCCGGGCTTAACACGGATTTTATCGAAATATTTTGAATCAAGCTTCATGGGGCAAGTATAGTCATTCCATCGCCACCCCGCCACCGCTTCTTGCAAGGCAAGCATCATGACACTGGGTCCGGTTGGACAAAAATTATCCGCGAAACTCAGCGCCGCCTTCGCGCCGCTTGCTCTTGAGGTAAGCGATGAATCGCGCCTGCACCATGGCCATGCGGGCGCCAGCCCAGCGGGTGAAAGCCATTTCCGTGTCAGAATCGTGGCGGAGGC
>JBOHKD010000126.1:0-5078 GCA_050728895.1 Aestuariivirga sp. | reverse complement strand
GTTTCATGGGTTTATTTTACCGCCGGCCGGCATGTTGAGGAACGCGCCGGAAAATGGGCCGATGAAATTGCCGATATCCTCAAGAAGCGCGGCGGCAAAAACATGCGCCTGGCGGTGGACAAGGTGGAACCGATGGGCGTCGATGCCTTGCGCAAGCGCGGTGTCACCATCGTCGAGGGTCAGCAACTGACCGAGCATGCCCGCTGCATCAAGAGCGCCGATGAATTGGCGCTGATAGGCTGGACCATCAGGGTTTGCGAAGCGGGCATGGCCCGGATGTACGAGCATTCACTGCCGGGCAAGACCGAAAACGAAATCTGGGCCGAACTTCACTTTGAAAACATCCGCTCCGGCGGCGAGTGGATCGAGACCAGGCTTCTGGCCTCGGGCCCCCGCACCAATCCCTGGTTTCAGGAATGCTCGGATCGCACCGTCAAGGAGGGCGAAATCGTAGCCTTCGATACCGATCTGATCGGCCCCTACGGCTATTGCGCCGACCTGTCGAGGTCATGGACCTGCGGCCACACGCGCATGACCAACCAGCAGCGCACCCTCTATTCGGCCGCCCTCGATCAGATCAACCACAATATATCGATCCTCAAGGCGGGAATGACGTTCGCCGAATTCAGCGAGAAACAATGGGTGATCCCGGAAAAATACCGTGTCCGGCGCTACTCGGTCTCGCTGCACGGGGTAGGGCTGGCCGATGAATATCCCGCTGTGCCGTTAGGCCTGGATTTCGGGCACGCTTACGAGGGCCGGTTTGAAGAAAACATGACGGTGTGTGTCGAAAGCCTGATTGGCGAGGAAGATGGCGGCGAATGCATCAAGCTCGAAACCCAGGTTCTCGTGGGGCCCAACGGCGCCAAGCGGCTTGATACGTTCCCGTGGGAAGAGCTGTAAAAGCTCACCGTTGACGGCGGGCATATTTTCACGTTTTATCGGCGCCGAAATTCAGGGCTTCAAGGTTGCCCGTTGTCAAAGAGGTTCTCATGAAATCCCGCGCCGCCATGGCTTTCCAGGCCGGCAAGCCGCTTGAGATCGTCGAGGTCGATCTGGAGGGGCCGAAGCAGGGGGAAGTTCTGGTCGAGATCAAGGCGACGGGCATCTGCCACACCGACGAATTCACCATTTCTGGCGCCGACCCCGAAGGCCTGTTTCCGGCGATCATGGGCCACGAAGGGGCGGGAGTTGTCGTCGAGGTAGGCCCCGGTGTTACTTCGCTGAAGAAGGGCGATCATGTCATTCCGCTCTACACGCCCGAGTGCCGCGAATGCGAATACTGCCTCAATCCAAAGACCAATCTGTGCCAGAAAATTCGCGTGACGCAAGGGCGGGGCCTGATGCCCGACGGCACCTCGCGCTTTTCCTACAAGGGCAAGATGGTGCATCACTACATGGGCTGCTCCACCTTCTCGAACTATACGGTGCTGCCGGAAATAGCCCTCGCCAAGGTGCGGAACGACGCGCCCTTCGACAAGATTTGCTACATCGGCTGCGGCGTCACCACGGGGGTCGGAGCGGTGATCAACACCGCCAAGGTGGAAGCGGGCGCCAATGCCATCGTCTTCGGCCTGGGCGGCATCGGCCTGAATGTGATCCAGGGCTTGCGGCTGGCCGGCGCCAGCATGATTATCGGCGTCGATCTCAACCCCGAGCGCGAGGCCTGGGGCCGGCGCTTCGGCATGACGCATTTCGTCAACCCTTCCAAGGTCGATGGCGATCTCGTGGCCCACCTCGTCAACCTCACCAATGGCGGCGCCGACTACACCTTCGAATGCATCGGCAATGTGAAGGTGATGCGCATTGCCCTTGAGGCCTGTCACAAGGGCTGGGGCCAGTCGATCATCATCGGCGTGGCGGGCGCTGGCCAAGAGATAGCGACGCGCCCCTTCCAGCTTGTCACCGGCCGCGTCTGGAAAGGCACGGCTTTCGGCGGCGCCCGTGGCCGCACCGACGTGCCGAAGATCGTCGATTGGTATATGAACGGCAAGATCGAGATCGACCCGATGATCACGCATCTCCTGCCGCTCGACAAAATCAACGATGCGTTTGATCTCATGCATCAAGGCAAATCGATACGAAGCGTAGTAGTGTACTGACGAGAAGAAACGATAACCAACCGGAGGAAGTCCAAATGGCCAAGGCGGCAGCAAAGAAACTTTCGTTACACCCCTCGATTGACAAGGGGATCAAGGGCAAGAAGAAGGCAAAGTTCGCGGGCGGCACGCTCACCTGCAAATGCTCGGCCGATCCCGTCGTCGTTAGCGTCAAGAGTCAAAGTGCCCATAATCACGCCTGCGGCTGTTCCAAATGCTGGAAACCGGCAGGCGCCACATTCTCGGTCGTGGCGGTGGTTCCGCGCGATTCCCTCAGCGTCACGGCGAATGAAGGAAAATTGCGGGTGGTGGACTCGAGCGCCACCATCCAGCGCCATGCCTGCACGGCTTGCGGCGTTCACATGTACGGCCGCATCGAAAACAAGAGGCACGGCTTCCACGGGCTGGATTTCATCCATACCGAACTTTCCAAGGACAAGGGATGGTCGCCGCCGGAATTCGCGGCGTTCGTATCTTCGATCATCGAAAGCGGTTTCGATCCCGGCCAGATGAAAGCCGTGCGGGCCGGCCTCAAAAAGATCGGGCTGCAACCCTATGATTGCCTGTCGCCGCCGCTCATGGATTATCTTGCAACCCATGCCGCCAAGCAGTCGGGCATGATCAAGGCCTGAGCATCATACGAGTCAAAGCGAGCCGGCCGACGTATTTTTCCCTCCGGCTCGCTCGTAAATACTGAATCGGAATGCCGATGCCGCACATGCTGGAGATACGGGACCTTCAGGCCCTGGCCCGGCGGCGGGTGCCGCGCATGTTCTACGACTATGCCGACTCCGGCGCTTATACAGAGGGCACATATAGGGCCAACGAGGCGGATTTCGGCAAAATCCGCCTGCGTCAGCGCGTGGCGGTCGATATCGCCGATCGCTCGTTGTCATCGGCGATGATCGGCCAGAAGGTGGCGATCCCCGTGGCACTGGCGCCCACGGGCATGACGGGGATGCAACACGCCGACGGCGAGATTTTGGCGGCAAAAGCGGCGCTTGCGGAATGCGTTCCTTTCACGCTGTCGACCATGAGCATCTGCTCGATCGAGGATGTCGCGGAAGCCACGGGAAAACCCTTCTGGTTTCAGCTCTATGTCATGCGCGACCGCGCCTTCGTGGAAGCGTTGATCGACCGGGCCAAGGCCGCGAAATGTTCTGCCCTCGTGCTGACCCTCGATCTTCAGATCATCGGCCAGCGCCACAAGGATATAAGGAACGGTCTCACCGCCCCGCCCGCGTTCACGCTCGGAAATATCCTGGACCTCGCATTGCGTCCGCGCTGGTGTCTCGGCATGCTCGGCACCAAACGGCGCTCATTCGGCAATATCGTCGGCCACGCCAAGGGTGTGGAGAATCTTTCTTCCTTCTCCGCCTGGACCCATGAACAATTCGATCCGCACCTGAACTGGAACGATGTCGCCTGGATCAAGCAGCGCTGGGGCGGCAAATTAATCCTCAAGGGCATTCTCGATCCCGAGGATGCGCGCCGCGCGGTAGGCACCGGTGCCGATGCCATCGTCGTCTCCAATCACGGCGGCCGCCAGCTCGATGGCGCGGCCTCCTCCATCAGCATGTTGCCGAAAATCGTGGACGCGGTGGGTGACAAGATCGAAGTCCATCTCGATGGCGGCATCCGCTCCGGACAGGATGTGCTGAAGGCGCTGTGCCTGGGCGCCAAGGGCACCTTTATCGGCCGCGCCTTCCTGTATGGCCTGGGCGCCATGGGCGAAGCCGGGGTGAGGCTCGCGTTGCAGATCATCGCCAAGGAACTCGATATCACCATGGCCTTGTGCGGCGAGAGGGACGTGAAGAAACTCGGCCGCCACAATCTGCTCGACGACTGACTTAACTATAGATGCGCTCGCGTAGGCGGGTTTCAAGACCGTAAATTGCCGGTCCCAAAGCCGATCCAGAATCCGCTTCGGGAATGAAGCGGCCGATCTCCTCCATAAGATTTGCGAGATTGGCCGGAGCTGGACGGCCGGTGATCGTGAGCGCCCGGTGCGCGATGAAGGCGAGGCTGGCAAGAGACGCCTCCAGCAAGGCTCCCGTCTTCTCCTGCTTCGACCAGGCGGGGAACACAGGCGAAGCCACTTCGTTCGGACCGAAGCCGCCGGACTCCGAGCCGGGAAGCAGAGTCGCCCCCGCGAAGACTCGCGCTTCTTCCTCGTAACCGGTGATCGCCATGGGGATGCAACCCATATATCCTTCCTTGCCGCCGAGATCCAGTTGATCGGGCAGCAGCGAAACGTTGCCGTCAAGAAGCTTGGCGGACAGGCGTTCGGCGATGACGATAAGATTGACATTTGCCGCGGTCACAGCGTCCATGGCCATGACGGCATGGGGATTGTGATAGCCGCCGGTGCTGATGATGCGTCCAAGGTGATGCTCAGCGTCAGGCTCCAGCATCACCGGGTTGTCGGTGACAGCACCAAGCGATTCCGCCGCGACCTCGGCGGCAAGCCGCTCGGCCCGCCTTGCTTGGCCCAGCATCCGCGGCAGGATGCGGAAACTTACCGGCGCCTGGTAGGGCCGCCTTGCGCCGCCATGGCCTTGGCCTATCGCTTCGCGCAATTGCGCCAGCGCCCAGGCATCGTGGGGATTGTTCCAGAGATCGCCGAGTTCCGCCGCGAAATGGCCGAGTGGCGTGTTGAATGCTTCTGCCGCCAGTGCGAACACGCTCACCGCGACGGCAAGCCGCGCCTCTGCCGCAAGCGCCGCATCGGAAACGAGAGCACTTGCCGCGGGCGAACCGTTAACCAGTGACAAAATATCCTTTTCCGCCACGGGCGCGGTGGCTGCGAGTTCGCGGAAAGCATGTCCCAGGGAAAGAATTTCGCCGGCACCACCTTGACCCCGGGCCGGTATCTTTGGCAACGGTCTGCCATCCAGCATGGCGGCCGCCGCGAGTGCCACCTCCGGCGTGATGGCCGCATGGCCCTCGATGAAATTGGCCAGCCTGGCGAAAATGATG
>JBOHKD010000125.1:0-5091 GCA_050728895.1 Aestuariivirga sp. | reverse complement strand
TGCCTTCCTTGCGGCCGATGGCGCCAAGCCGTTCCGTGGTGGTGGCCTTGATGGCGATGCGTTCGGGCGCAATGCCGAGGAGGGGAGCCAAAGCATTTTTCATGGCGGCGATATGGGCCGCGATGTGAGGTGCCTCCGCCAGGATGGTGATATCGACATTGGCAATCAACCCGCCGCGACGGCGCACGCAGTCAACCGCCTTGCGCAGGAAGATTGCTGACGCTGCACCTTTCCACCTGCTGTCGCTTGAGGGAAAATGGCTGCCGATATCGCCTTCGCCGATGGCGCCGAAAATCGCATCGGTGAGGGCATGAAGTGCGACATCGGCATCCGAGTGCCCTTTGAGCTTGTGGCCGTGCGGAATGGCGATGCCGCACAGAATCACCGCCTCTCCCTTCTCGAAGGGATGAATGTCGATGCCTTGACCGACGCGGATATCGGGAAGGTCGGTGAGGCGCGCGGCCATCAGCGCGCGGCCGGCCGCGGCCATATCTTCGGCGGTCGTCAGTTTACGGTTGTCGCTGGACCCTTCGATCATGGCGATTTCGACCCCGGCGCGCTCGGCCACGGCGGCATCGTCGGTGAGATTGCCTATACCGGCGGCACGAGCGGCGCGATGCGCGCGAAGAATCGTTTCGAAATCGAAGCCCTGGGGTGTCTGGGCCATCCACATGTGGGCGCGGTCGATGGTTTCCTTCACCATGCCGAGCGGTGCACGTTTCAGCGTTTCCGCCACCGGCATTCCGGGGATGACGGCGGCGTGGCGATCTAGCGCGGCTATAACTTGAGCGATGAGATCGGGCGCGGCGAAGGGCCGGGCCGCATCGTGGATCAGCACCTTGCAGGGCCGGTGGCGCGCCACGGCCTCAAGACCCGCCAAACAAGATTCCTGCCGGGTCGAACCGCCGGTCACCGCAGGCTCGACGCCGAGTTCTCCGGCCGCTTTGGCATAGATTTCCGCATGGCCTTCGGCAATGACTGCCTGAACATGGAAGATACCGGCATGTTCGGCGAATGTCTTGAGCGTCCACCAGATCATCGGCTTGCCGCCGATCAACTGATATTGCTTAGGTATCTCGCCACCCGCGCGCAGGCCCAAACCCCCTGCTACGATCACTGCCGCTACCGTCATCGATGTGCTCTAGCAATCCGGCATCGGGGCCGCAAGAAAGGCTCTTGACGCAGCGCAGCATAAGTCTAGTTTGCCGATAAAATAATCACCAGCAATGATCGCACAAAAAATGGGCATAAAGATTGGCCCGCTGGAAACCCGCAACCGCGTGTTTCTGGCACCCATGTCGGGCGTTACCGACGAGCCTTTCCGCGTCGTGGCGCACGCTCATGGTGCTGGGCTTGTGGTGTCCGAAATGGTCGCCAGCGAAGAACTGGTTGGCGCCCGTCCCGACATGGTGCGGCGCGCCACGGGAGCCGGGAGGATTGCTCCCTTTGTGATCCAGCTTGCCGGGCGCGAGGCGCGGTGGATGGATGCCGGTGCGCGATTGGCCGAGGATTTGGGCGCCGACGTGATCGACATCAACATGGGCTGTCCGGCACGGCAGGTGACGGGCGGCCTCTCCGGCTCGGCGCTGATGCGGGATCTTTGCCATGCGGTGGCGCTGGTGAAGGCCGTGGTTTCCGCTGTGAAGGTTCCGGTGACGCTCAAGATGCGGTTGGGCTGGGACCATGGCAGCCTCAATGCGCCGGAGCTGGCGCGCCGCGCGGAAGAGGCGGGCGTTAAACTTGTGACCGTTCATGGCCGCACCCGCTGCCAATTCTATGGCGGTCGCGCCGACTGGTCAGCCATAGCCAAGGTGCGGGAGGCGATTTCGATTCCGCTCATCGCCAATGGCGATGCCGAAAGCGTTGCCGATGTCAAAACCATGCTTGAGGCATCGGGCGCCGACGGCATCATGGTCGGCCGTGCGGCCTATGGCAGGCCCTGGTGGCCGGGCGTGCTCGCGGAGTTCCTCGATCCGGGCTGCGGCAGAGTCGAGCCGTGCTTGACCGAAGAGGCGCGCATTGTTGGCGCCCACCACGCGGCCATCATCGATCACAATGGCTGTAAGCACGGCAACCGCATCGCGCGCAAGCATGTGGGCTGGGCCATCGCCCGCCTGGCCGAGCGCGGGTTTCTAGCAGCGGCGAATGCCGCTCAATGGCGAAGCCGGCTCCTGCGCAGCGATGACAACGCCGAGGTGGCAAGGGGGCTCGCCGATATCTACGACGCCTGCCGCGAGCGCGAGGCAGCGTGATGACCGTGGAAGAAAAACCCTTGCCCCTGGCGCGAGCGGTCATCGATGCCATCCCCAACCCGCTCATCGTCATCGACGGGCACGAGCGCGTCTGCCTCGCCAATGGCGCGGCGGAGAATTTTTTTCAGACCAGCCGCGCCGTGCTGATGCGCTACAAGCTTGGCGATCTCGTGCCCTTCGCCAGTCCGGTCTTCAATGCCGTGGCGCAAGCCCGCGCCAGCGCGGGACAGGTAAATGAATATGCCGTAGGCGTGGGGAGCCCGCGCCTTGGCGGAGAACGCCTCGTCGATCTGCAAGTAGCGACCGTGGCCGAAGACCAGCACTTTGTTGTCATCCTCCTGCTCGAACGCTCGCTTGCACATAAAATCGACCGGCAGCTTACCTCGCGAGGTGCCGCGCGTTCGGTTTCCGCCATGGCCGCCATGCTGGCCCACGAGATCAAGAATCCGCTGGCCGGCATTCGCGGTGCGGCACAACTGCTGGAACCGGGCTTGGGTAGCGAGGATCGCGCACTCGCCCGCCTGATCTGCGAGGAGACCGACCGCATCCGTGACCTGGTGGACCAGATGGAGGTATTTTCCGATGAACGGCCCCTGGCGCGGGGCCCCGTCAACATTCACGCGGTGCTCGAGCGCGTGAAGCAGCTGACCTTGGCCGGCATGGATTCCACCATCACGGTGCGCGAGGAGTATGATCCCTCGCTGCCGCCGGTGTTCGGCAATCGCGACCAGCTTGTGCAGGTGTTTCTCAATCTCGCCAAGAATGCCGCCGAAGCAATCGGGACCGGCGGTGAAGCGGGCGAAATCATTTTCACCACGGCGTTTCGCCCCGGTATCCGGTTGACCGTTCCGGGTTCGGGCGAACGCCTGGCGCTGCCGCTGGAAGTCTGCGTCCACGATACCGGGCCTGGGATTGCAAGCGAATTGCGGCCCAACATTTTCGATCCCTTCGTGACCACGAAGCCCAGCGGACGGGGCCTCGGCCTGGCGCTGGTGGCGAAGATCGTGCGCGATCACGGCGGCACCGTCGAGTGCGCCGGGCGTGCCCGCGGCACGGCGTTCCGCGTCCTGCTGCCGATGTTGCGCCAGCCGGAAACCGGGCAGGGAGAGACGCCTTCATGAATGCCAAGACGATATTGCTCGCCGATGACGACAGCGCCATTCGAACCGTGCTGACCCAGGCACTGAGCCGGGCGGGCTACAGCGTGCGTTCGACAGCGACGGCGGCGGCGCTCTGGGGCTGGGTTTCCGAAGGCTTGGGCGATGCGGTGGTGACCGATGTGGTACTCCCCGATGAAAACGCCTTCGATGTTATCCCGCGCATCAAGAAACACAGGCCCAATTTGCCGGTGATCGTCATGAGCGCCAAGAACACCATCATGACGGCGATCACTGCGGCCGAACGCGGCGCCTATGACTATCTGCCCAAGCCCTTCGATCTCAACCAGTTGATCCAGGCGGTGGGCCGCGCTGTCTCGTCGCGGCCGGTTGCGGCCAGGGCGGAGCCCGCGGTTGAAAACCTGCCGATTATCGGGCGCTCGCCCGTCATGCAGGAAATCTACCGCATCATCGCCAGGCTGACGCAGACCGATTTAACCGTGATGATCGTGGGCGAATCGGGCACCGGCAAGGAATTGGTGGCGCGTGCCCTCCATGATTACGGCCGCCGCCGCAAGGGACCCTTCGTCGCCGTCAACATGGCGGCGATCCCGCGCGAACTGATTGAATCGGAATTGTTCGGCCATGAGAAGGGCGCCTTCACGGGGGCTGCTTCGCGCGTGGCGGGGCGCTTCGAGCAGGCGTGGGGCGGCACGCTCTTCCTCGATGAAATCGGCGACATGCCGCTGGAAGCCCAGACCCGCCTGCTGCGCGTGCTGCAGCAGGGCGAATATACCGCGGTGGGCGGCAACGCACCCGTCAAAGCCAATGTGCGGATCATCGCCGCCACGCACCGCGACTTGCGCCGTCTCATTGCCCAGGGCCTGTTCCGCGAGGATTTGTTCTTCCGCCTCAATGTCGTGCCGCTCAGGATTCCCCCTTTGCGCGAGCGACCTGAGGATATTCCCGATCTCGTCCGTCATTTTCTTGGGCGCGCGGTCGAGGAAGGCCTGCCGCGCAAGGAACCGGCGCCGGAGGCCATCGAGCGCCTGAAACAATACCGCTGGCCCGGCAATGTGCGCGAGCTTGAAAATCTTCTGCATCGGCTGCTGGCGATCGACATTGAAGACATGATTTCCGCTCTTGCCGTCGACCGCGAACTGGCGGCGGTCCAGACGGCGCAGCCGATCGAAAACGCGGCGAACCTTGAGGACTTTGTTGAAACCTACCTTACCCGCTATTTCGCCGGCTTCGGTCAATCGCTGCCGCCGGCCGGGCTTTATGATCGCATCCTGGCTGAAATCGAACCGCCCCTACTGCGGGCCGCCCTTGCCGCGACTTCCGGCAATCAACTACGCGCCGCCGATCTCCTGGGCATCAACCGCAATACTTTGCGGATCAAGCTGCGGGACAGAAATGTAAGGATTATCAAGCCTTTGTAGGCTCAAAAAAGTCCCATTTCCTACTGTCGCAAATTTGCCACTTTTACTGTGGACTTTCTGCAACAGATGTCGCCCGATCATTCAGAAAAGAGGCAGTCCCGGCCCTTGCGCCGCCTCACGGGCTGGGCGAGTTTCGGTCTTGTGGTCCTGGGTGTTCTGACCGGCCTTGCGACCTTCATGGTCCTGACCGGCATGACGGAGGTCAAGCAGACACCGCAGAGCACTACGCTGCTGCTCATCGCCAATGGCGCGCTGTTGCTGGTCATGGCGCTTTCGGTGCTTGGCCAGGTGATATTCCTG
>JBOHKD010000124.1:0-5098 GCA_050728895.1 Aestuariivirga sp. | reverse complement strand
TATAGTGGCATGCAACGTCGCGCACGAAATGCTGGTGCGCCAGCAGGCGGCGGATGCCTTCCCCGGGAAGCTCTCCCTGTTGCTCGAACCCGAAAGCAGGGGCACGGCGCCGGCATTGTGTGCCGCGGCCCTTCTCGCCGAGCGCTTGACGGGACCGGACACGGCACTGCTGGCGCTGCCGGCGGATCATATTATCTCCGGTGATCCGGCTTTTTCCGAAGCAATAGACTCCGCCGCCGAACTGGCCAATGCGGAATACCTCGTAACGTTTGCGATCAAGCCCAACCAGGCCGTCACGGGATTTGGCTATCTCAAACTCGGCGAAACCCTGGACCCGGCGAAACGTCAGTTCAAAGTGGAAGCTTTTATCGAAAAGCCCGATGCGGAAAGGGCCAAACAATTCCTGGCCGGCGGGGGCTATGCCTGGAACAGCGGGATTTTCATGTTCAAGGCCGGAATACTCATCGAAGCTTTCGAGCGGTTCCAGCCGGAGATTCTTGCCGCATGCCGCGAGGCCTTGCCGAAAAGTGCCTTGAAACCTTCGGTAAGGCTTGATCGCCAAGCCTTTGCCGCGGCTCCTTCCACCTCTATCGATTACGCGATCATGGAAAAGGCGGACAACATAGCGGCGGTGATTGGCGATTTCGCATGGAGCGATGTGGGCGACTGGAATTCGGTTTGGCTGGAAGCGAAGAAGGATGACAAGGGTGCCGCCCCGCGTGGCAATGTACTCGCTATCGACTGCACCGGCAGTCTCATCCGCAGCGACGGACCCATGCTCGTGGGCGTAGGCCTTGAAGACATGATCGTGGTTGCAACCAAGCATGCGATTCTGGTGGCACCGCGTTCGCGCGCCCAGGACGTCAGCCAAGCCGTGGATCAATTGGCGGCGCGGGGCCGGTCAATCGCCAATGAAGACGATAGCGAGATCAGCTTCTGAACTGGCGGATCAAATTGGCGAGGCTCTGCTGGTTTGATGGCTGGGTGGCAACGGGGTGAGGCTGCTGGGCAGGTGCCGCCGTTTGGCCAAAGACCGGACTGCCGCCCGGAGGTTGCTGGCGGCGCAAAGTGGGATGAGGAGCAGCGGGGGGTATCGCAACGGCTGGATTGGTCCTCGGCTGCTGCACCGGCTGCGGAATGGGTGCCGTGGCAGCGGGAGCTGTATCGACACTATAGCCAAGCCCATCGGGATTGTGGCTTTGGACGCGCCAGCGATTGACGATCTCGTACAGGAAGCTGTCGTCGGGCAGTTCGATGGCCCAGTTCTTGGTGAAGGAGGTCGTATTGCTGCGCGGCAGGACATCGGCCGGCAGGATGTCGAAGACGATGCGGGTGGGAAGGGCGACACCTTCGCCGAAGACAATGGCTTCGCCCGTACCCATGGTCGACATGAATTCCAGAAGGCTCGCCGCCGCGTCGGAAATTCCGGCGCGCAAAATGTCCTGGTCGCGCTCATTGGTGAGGCGCATGGAAAAAATGGTATTGCACTGGGACAGGATGGTGGGATCGAGTTCCGCCGGGCGCTGGGTTACGATGCACAGCGAGACGCCGTATTTGCGGCCTTCCTTGGCGATGCGCGAGATGGCGCGCTTGGTCGGCTCGAAGCCGAGCGTCTTGTCGTTCGGAACATAGCGGTGGGCTTCCTCGCACACGAAGGTAATGGGAATGCGGCCGGCGCCCCATACCGCGAAATCGAAGGCGAGGCGGGCGAGAACCGACACCACCACGTTGATGATTTCGCCCGGCAGGCCGCCAAGTTCGAGAATGGCAATCGGTTTGCCGGCGACGGGCACGCGGAAGAGGCGCGCCAGCACCTGCACCATCGTATCCTGTATCGTGAGATTGCCGAACATGAAGGCATAGCGCGGGTCGCGCGTGATTGTCTCGATCCGGGCCTTGAGGCGCTTGTAGGGGGCAAGTTCGCCTTTCATATCGAGCTTGCCGATATATTCCTCGATGAGACTCGTTAGGTCGGATATCCGGTAGGGAACCGGCGTATCGATACCGACATTCTGGGGTTCGAGCTGATCGCGGGGGCGCGCGCCATTGCCCCGGTCGCGGCGCTGGTTGTTCATGTAGCGCACCTTGGCCTGCGGAATAAGCTCGCGCAGCACCTCGATAGCGGGTTCGCGATTGGGCTGTCCGCCGATCAGGATTTCGACGATCTCGTCGAAATTCAGCAGCCAGAAGGGCAGGTTCATGTTGTCGGGCGTGATCACCTCGGCCAATTCCCGGAAGGATTGGGAATATTCGCGGTGCACATCGAGCAGCAGGATGTGGGCTTGCGGATTTTTCTCGAGAATGCGGCGCAGGATGAGCGCCACCGTGCAGGATTTTCCGGTGCCTGTCGTTCCCAGCACGGCGAAATGCTTGCCCAGCATTTCGTCGATCTTGATCATGGCGGGGATGGCGGAGTCCTGCTGGATATGACCGACCCGGATTGCCGTGTCGGTATCGCAGGCATAGGCATGGCCAAGATCGGGCTTGGTGGCGCGGTAGACAGTGTCGCCCAGCGAAGGATAGCAGGAAACGCCACGC
The DNA here is from genome assembly GCA_050728895.1 of Aestuariivirga sp. Classification (GTDB taxonomy): domain Bacteria; phylum Pseudomonadota; class Alphaproteobacteria; order Rhizobiales; family Aestuariivirgaceae; genus Aestuariivirga. The sequence continues at coordinate 2,560 of JBOHKD010000124.1, read as the reverse complement.
CGGAACACCGTAGGCGAGCCACTCGCATCTTTCGCCAGCTCGCCGATGAATTCCACTTCCACGATGCGCAGTTCGCGTTCTTCAGGGCTGTGCGACGGCATCGGCGAACTCAGCGCGGAGACCATGGCAAGGGAAACCGACCTGGGTGTATCGACCTTTAGCAGCGTGCCGATTTCCGGGCTCTTTTGGTGGCCGCTGCCGGGCTGGTGGGATTCGGCATCGATCAGGATCACGGCATGGGCGCCGGTTACGGCAACGATGCGGCCGACACGCTCGACCGTTTCGGCGTGGAGAGCGGTGGCGGATGGAATTGGAACCGGAGGGCGATTCATGTGGTCTGCCTCACTCATCAATGACGACTGCCGGTGGGCGGGGAGTTCAGCCCATCAATGGTGGGAAGGACCACGGTGACGCGGGTGCCCGCACCCTTTTGCGATTCAATGTGCAGATCGCCGCCATGGAGCCGCGCGAGGGCATAGGCGATGGGAAGGCCCAGCCCCGTGCCCTCGTGACGCTTGTTGAAGGCCGTATCGATCTGGCCGAAAGGCCGCATGGCGGTCTCGATCTCGGCGGTATCCATGCCGGGTCCGGAGTCGATCACCGAGACCACCGCATAGCCCTGCTGCAATAGCTGCACCTCGATCCGGATACGTCCGCCCTGGGGCGTGAATTTTACTGCATTGCCGAGAAGGTTGATGAGGATCTGCTTGATGCGCAGGGGATCGCCGAAAATCTTCGGCAGATGGGGATCGATGACGGTTTCGATGGCGATCGATTTCTCGCGCGCCTTTGCTTCGATAATGAGCAGGCAGGAGGACAGGACCGGCTGGATTTCGATGGTTTCGCAATCGACCGACAGCTTGCCTGCCTGGATTTTGGAGACGTCGAGAATGCCGTTGATGAGGGCGAGCAGATGTTCGGCCGCCTGTTTGATGTAGCCGGAGTATTGCTGCACCTTTTCGGGTGAACTTACCGTCTTCAGGCCCAGCATGTCGGAAAAGCCAATGATGGCGTTGAGGGGGGTACGTAATTCATGGCTCATATTGGCGATGAATTCCGACTTGGCCTTGGAGGCAAGCTCGGCATCGACCTTGGCGGCGGTGAGCGCCACGGCCTGTTTTTTCTGGCTAACGGTCACGCCCAGATGATCGGCGAATTCGCCAATGAGCGAGCCATCCTTGAACCATCTTGCGCCGTAGGTTCGCATGAAACCCCCTGAACAGGGCTCCATTGTTAGTGCCTAACGTCTCAATGGCGGGTTAACGATTTTGGCCGGAATGCGGGCAGTTGTGGTTTCGCTTTGAGGGGGCCGGGGAAACTGTTACATTGCCGCCAACGCAATGTTTTCGGCTATCGAGAAGCGCACCGGCTTTCGGGCCGTCGAGCGCCGTTGGCCGGTGGAAGGTTATCGTTGGACGCGACCAATGAAGCGGGGGTTTCCCGCTTCCGGCGCAGATCGGGCCCCTTAGGGGTAAATGGCCGTCCGGTTGGTAATCGGGCGGATAAGGGCGCCTATCGCTCCTGTGATCTCTATGGCGCGCTCGATCTGGGCACCAACAACTGTAGGTTGCTGATCGCCACGCCGGTCGATGGCGGATTTACCGTGGTCGATGCGTTTTCCCGCATCGTGCGGCTGGGCGAATGGCAAAGCCGCACGGGCCGGTTGCACGATCAGGCCATGACGCGGACTGTCGATGCGCTCCGCGTATGCGCCAACAAGCTCAAATGGCGGAGTGTCACCAAAACCCGGCTGGTGGCCACCGAGGCTTGCCGCACGGCCTTAAACGGTACGGAATTCATCGCTCGCGTGACCTCCGAGACAGGTCTCATTCTGGAAATCATCGACCGGGAAACCGAGGCGGTTTTGGCTGCGACCGGGGCCGAGCCGCTGATCGATCCCCAAGCCGAGACGGCCCTGGTTTTCGACATTGGAGGCGGCTCCACCGAAGTGATGTGGATGGCGCGAAACGGCGGCCGTTTCGAAATTGCCGCCTGGACGTCGCTGGCGGTGGGCGTCGTGACCATTTCGGAGCTGTTCGGCGGCGGCGCCGATGTGACACCCGCATCCTTCGCCGCCATGCGCGCATTCCTGCACCCCATGATCATGGAATTCGCCAACCGCGTGGCCCAGATTACCGGAAGGCCGTCGGTGCCGACACATCTTCTGGGCACTTCAGGCACGGTCACGACGATCGCTGGCGTGCAGTTGGGCCTGGCCCGCTATGACCGTTCCAAGGTCGATGGCTGCTGGCTCAATAGTGCCGATACCGGGCGGGTGGCAAGCGATCTTCTCGCCATGAGCTATGACGAACGAGCCGCCAACCCCTGCATCGGGCGCGAGCGCGCCGATCTGGTGCTGGCGGGCTGCGCCATCCTCGAAGAAATCCGCCTGGCCTTTCCGGCGGAACGCATCCGCGTCGCCGACCGGGGATTGCGCGAGGGTATCCTGACGATGCTGATGAAACAGGACGGAACTTACGGCAGGCACGCGTGAGCCGGCCCGGAGCCAGGAAGCCCACGAGCGGACGGGCGCTGAAGGAGCGGGTGAAAACCGGCAAGG
>JBOHKD010000123.1:0-5115 GCA_050728895.1 Aestuariivirga sp. | reverse complement strand
GAACGCAGGGAAAGCCGTGGGCGATCGGCCGGTCGCGGTTCAGGTTGACGATCTTCATAAGAGTTTTGGGCCTCTCGAGGTGCTGAAAGGCGTCTCGCTGGTGGCGCGCGAGGGCGATGTCGTCTCGATGATTGGCGCCTCGGGCTCCGGCAAGAGCACATTTTTGCGCTGCATCAATTTCCTCGAAATGCCAACCAGGGGCCGTATTCAGGTGACCGGCGAGGACGTGGCGCTGGCTCCCGCCAGCGACGGCAATCTCCACCCCACCGACCGCAGGCAGCTTGAACGCATCCGCACCCGCCTCGGCATGGTGTTCCAGAGTTTCAACCTGTGGCAGCACATGACGGTGTTGCAGAATGTGATCGAGGCGCCCGTCCATGTCCTTGGAATCCCCAAGGCGGAGGCCATCGCCCGGGCCGAGAATCTCCTCGACAAGGTCGGCATTTTCGACAAGCGCGACCAATACCCGGCCTTCCTGTCGGGTGGCCAGCAGCAGCGCGCCGCCATTGCCCGGGCACTGTGCATGGAGCCCAAGGTGATGCTTTTCGACGAGCCGACTTCGGCGCTGGACCCGGAACTGGTGGGTGAGGTGTTGAAGGTTATTCGCGACTTGGTGGAGGAGGGCCGCACGATGGTTCTTGTCACCCATGTGATGAAGTTCGCCCGCGATGTGTCGAGCCACGTCATCTATTTGCACCATGGCTTGATCGAGGAGGAGGGCCCGCCGAAGCAGGTTTTTGACAATCCCAACAGTGCGCGCTGCCGCCAGTTTGTGTCCAGCATCCACTGACTTGGCAGGTGCTTGGGGATATGGTTTAGTTTATAACATGCGGAGTCGCGAGAAGCGCCCCGCTGCCACAAGGAGGAAAATCATGAAATTATCACGCCGGATTTTGTTTGCGGCCGCCGCCGCCATGATGGCCTCATCCGCGCCTGCCATGGCCGACATCAAGTTCGGCGTCGCCGCCGAGCCCTATGCGCCCTATACTTCGAAAGATGCGTCGGGCACCTGGGTCGGCTGGGAGGTCGATCTGATGAATGCCCTCTGCGCTCAAATGAACGAAAAATGCGAACTCGTCGAAGTGGCGTGGGACGGCATCATTCCGGCGCTCACTTCCAAGCAGATCGACGTGATCTGGTCGTCCATGTCGATCACCACCGAGCGCAAGCAGACCATCGACTTCTCGACCATGTACTACGATACGCCCTCGCAACTGATCGGCGCCAAGAATGGCGATCTGGATATCGCGCCCGATCATCTGAAGGGCAAGATCCTCGGCGTTCAGGTGTCGACCATTCACGAGCGCTATGCGCAAAAGTACTTCGCCGCCGCGGGTGCCGAAGTGAAAACCTATGCCACCCAGGACGAGGCCAACAACGATCTCGCCGCCGGGAGGCTCGATTACGTGCAAGCCGATTCCACCGCTCTCGATGCCTTTCTGAAAACGGATCAGGGCGCGGCGTGCTGCGAAATGAAAGGCATCGTGCCCGACGATCGTGAAATTCTCGGCGAAGGCGTGGGCGCGGGCATCCGTAAGGAAGACACAGCTCTCAAGGAAAAGATCAACACCGCCCTTGCCGAACTCGCCAAAGCCGGCAAGTTCGAAGAAATCAACAACAAGTATCCTGAACTTGTCGGCCTTATCGTGACGCCGAAGATGTAATGGCAATTGGGCTCGCGGGCATCGCTCGCGGGCCCAAGCATATCGCTGGTCATGGCCACCAAGCCCGGCTTCCCCGAGATTCTAGCCTTCGGCAACACAGGCTATGGCGACGAGCTTGCCTGGGCGGCGCTGACCAGCCTGGAGATGGCCATCCTCGCCTATGCCCTTGGCCTGCTCATCGGCATCGTTGGCGCATTGGGAAAACTCCACGGCAGCCCACTCACACGGACCATTCTCAACGGTTACACCACGCTTGTCAGGGCCGTGCCCGAATTGGTGCTGATCCTCTTGCTGTATTATGCCGGCACCACGGCGCTGAATGCCCTGCTTGAATCCATTGGCATCGGCAGTGTCGCCATCAATGGCTTCGCGGCCGCCGTGGGCGTTCTGGGTTTCGTCCAGGGCGCCTTTTCGACGGAAGTGATCCGCGCCGCTATTTTGGCAATTCCCATCGGCCAGCTTGAGGCAGCCCGCTCCTACGGCATGTCGCCGTGGCTCGAGTTCCGGCGCATCACACTGCCCTCGCTCCTGCCCTTTGCCATCCCGGGCCTCGCCAATCTCTGGCTGATCGCCACCAAGGATACTGCGTTAATCGCCGTCGTCGGCTATACGGAGCTTGCCCTGGCTACGCGCCAGGCTGCCGGCAATACCAAAATGTATTTCACGTTCTTTATGGTGGCCGGCGCCATCTATCTTGCCATTACATTGGTGTCGCAACCGGGTTTCAGATGGCTGGAGCGGCAGCTCCGCCGCGGCCAGCGGCTGCACGCTTGAGGGATCGGGGCAGGCCATGACCATTGAAACCGCCAAGCTTGTCGCCAAGGCCCTGATCCTGTCACTGCTCGGCGCCATTGCACTGTTGTTTTTCTATTGGTTGTTCTTCGCCTCGAACTGGTCGTGGCTGCCGAAATATTTTCCACTACTCGTCAAAGGGCTTTACCTGACCATCCTTTTGCTTGTGGTGTCCTGCGTCCTCGGAATGATTCTGGCGGTGCCGATAGGCCTGGTGCAGGCAACGGGCCCCCGCTGGCTTGCTTTCATCGCCAGATGGTTTTGCACCATCATCCGCGGCACCCCGCTGCTCGTCCAGATATGGCTGATTTATTATGGGCTGGGCTCGCTCTTTCCTCTCATTCCGGAATTGCGCGACAGCTTTCTGTGGCCGGTGCTGCGCGAGGGCATTTTCTACGCCATGCTCGCTTTTACCATAAGCTTTGCGGGATACGAAGGTGAGGTGATGCGTGGCGCCTTCCTCGGCGTGCCGCGTGGCGAGCTCGAAGCGGCGCGCGCCTTCGGCATGTCGCCGTGGAAGGTTCTCAGCCGCATATGGTTTCCGCGCGCCGTTCGCTTTGTATTGCCGACGCTGGCGGGCGACACAGTCCAGCAACTCAAATCCACGCCGCTGGCCTTCACCATCACCGTCATGGACCTCATGGGTGTCACCTCCAAAATCCGGCAGGACACTTTCCGCATTTTCGAGCCGCTCATGCTGCTGGCCGTGGTTTATATGTGCCTGACATTCGTGATCGTCTGGTGCTTCAACCGCCTTGAGCGCATGGTGCCGCAGAAGCGATGATCGAAAACCGGATTGAGACCTACAAGGGGGAGCTCGTGGCGATCCGCCACGATCTCCACATGCATCCTGAATTGCTGTTTGAAGAGCACCGCACCAGCGCCATCGTGGCCAGGGAATTGGCCCGTCTTGGCTACCAGGTGACAACGGGCATCGCCGGCACCGGTGTCATCGGCACGCTGAACCGGGGCACGGGCTCGCGGGCCATCGGTATCCGCGCCGACATGGATGCGCTACCCATCCATGAAATGACCAATCTGCCCTACGCTTCGCGCAACCCCGGCAAGATGCACGCCTGCGGCCACGACGGCCACACCACCATGTTGCTGGGTGCCGCCCGTTATCTCGCCGAAACGAAAAACTTCAACGGCACCGTCCATCTCATCTTCCAGCCCGCCGAAGAAGATGTGAGCGGCGCCAAGAAAATGATCGAGGAGGGTTTGTTCAAGCGCTTTCCCTGCGATGCGGTTTTCGCCCTCCACAATATTCCAGGCGAAGACGCAGGCCAGATCACCGTGCGTGCGGGTGTCATCACGGCCGCCGCCGATATCGTTAATGTCGTCATCTGCGGGCTGGGCGGCCACGGCGCCATCCCGCATAAGGCGGTTGATCCGGTCGTGGCAGCCTCGGCTGTCGTGCTGGCGCTGCAAACGGCGGTGTCACGCAATCTCGATCCCCATGACTCAGCCGTCATAACGGTCGGCGCCTTCAATGCCGGCAGCATGGCGACCGTTATTCCGCAAGAAGCTCACCTCCAGATCGGTGTGCGCACCTGCACCAAGCCCGTGCGGGAGTTCATGGAAAAGCGCATACCGGAACTGATTACGGCGCAAGCCAGATCCTTCGGCTGCGAAGCGGAAATTATTTATGGCCACGGCCATCGCTATCCACCGGGCTTCAATTCCGGCGCCGAGGCGGCATTGGTCCGCGAAGTCGCAATCGAGTTGGGCCAGGAACCCTCCCGCATCGATATGCAGGGACCCTTCATGTTCGCCGAGGATTTTGCCTACATGCAGGAGGTGGTGCCGTCGTGCTATTTCGGCCTTGGCAATGGCGCAACCCCCATGCTCCACGACGCTGCTTACGATTTCAACGACGCGCTCCTCACCAAGGGCCCGGCCTTCTGGGGCAGGCTGGTGGAGCGGTTTTTGGCGAAGGTTTGACCATTTCTCTTCTTGATACCTGACATCTGATACCTGCTAAGCGTAAGGCCCTTCCAGCCCGAGTTTTCGCATCAATGCCGCATAGCGGTTGGAGTTGAGCACCAGCCTCGAACCATAACGCTCGATCAACTCGGCGCGGCGGTCGGGATCGGTGGTGGCGGCGAGCGCTCCCCAGACGGCGGCAATGGTTTGCGCGGCGTCGCGGATTGCGGCCAGTTGCTCCGCATTCACCACGGCGCGTGAGAGATCCTGTCCCGTTACCTTGCCGACACAAGGCACGGTAGCGGCACCCGCATTGCTGTAACCTTTCGGCAAATCGCCCTTGAGATTGGCCGCGAGCTTGAAGCGGATCGAATTGAAGATCTGGTCCACCGCCTGCTTGGCGCCGTTGACGCGGCTCACATGTTCCGTATCGGCGGCGGCATGCGGCAAAAGTTCGAGCTTGCCCTTGTGGCGCTTCGCGATCTCGCGATACGGCACCATGGGTCCGGAGAGTTTGCCGCTCTTGGCATCCTTGAACAGATCGGCATCGATTGCCGCATGGCGCACCTTGCCGCTGGCCAGTGCCGCATCGAGTGCCGCCGCATCGACCAGTTCGCCACGGTCGTAATTGATAAGAACGGCGCCGCCGTTCATGGCATTGAACACGGCGGCGTTGATGACACCGGCGTTGGCGTATTTGCCGGTGGTGGCATTGAGAGGGCCAAGCCCAGTG